>JBKJUH010000212.1:0-5140 GCA_046590075.1 Agitococcus sp. | reverse complement strand
TGGCTCGAACAGTTGCACCACAGCATCCCTGCAAAGGCAAAAAACATAAATTCAGTCAAGAGACATATGCCATTGGTATAATACAATTAATATTATGTTGGCTGAGCGGAGTCGAAGCCCGCCCTGAAATTAACTCTCCGCACTGATAAGGCTTTTTATGACCATCCCTCTCCCCATTATTAACGGTGTCGCCCCGAGTTGCGTGGCGCTACCGAAGGGAACATGGTCAACGGTCTTGGCATTTTTTACAGCGCGTTTTCCCGATGTGACAACTTCAATATGGCTTGAACGTATGGCCAAAGGTGAGGTAATTGATGAGCATGGTGTGGCTGTTTGCGTGGATAGTGCCTATCGACCTTACGTGCGTGTGTATTATTATCGTGAGTTAGTGACGGAAACGCCCATTCCTTTTACGGAAGCGATTATTTATCAAGATGACTATATTGTCGTTGCCGATAAGCCACATTTTTTACCCGTCATTCCTGCGGGTCGATTTTTGCACGAAACTTTGTTAGTGCGTCTTAAACATAAACTCCAGATGGATGATTTAGTGCCGATTCATCGTATTGACCGTGAAACAGCTGGTTTGGTGATTTTTTCGCATCACAAAGCCAGTCGCGGTGCGTATCAGGCTTTATTCAAAGATAAAACCATCACTAAAACTTATCACGCACTTGCGCCAACACATTCATCCTTAACATTTCCCTTCAATTATCAGAGCCGAATGGTGGAAGGTGAGCCATTTTTTCGTATGCAAGAAGTGGCAGGAGTAGCGAATAGTGAAACAGAAATAGATGTGCTGGCAACGATGGGCGAGTTGAGTTTGTATCAATTACGTCCGATTACAGGCAAAAAACATCAATTACGTGTACATTTGGCCGCCTTAGGCATACCCATTGTCAATGATGAATTTTATCCGCACTTGTTAGCAAGCAAAGGTGATGACTTTCGACATCCACTGAAATTATTAGCAAAATCAGTCGCTTTTACTGACCCTATTACAGCTCAGCCACGTTATTTTGAAAGTCAGCAATGTTTGTAGTTGGGACTTAATCCGAATATGTCGAATTTCGGCGAACGAGATAGCACTCCTAAGATTTTGTTAAGGTTGGTATGAAATAATAGGTCTTGTATATGTTTTTTAGGGCAAACAAAGTCTAGTTGCTAGGTTTGGCAGAAGTTGAGTGCATTTTATCTTATGTTATCCTTTTTTATCTCGCGTCGATTAGTCACCGTCAATGCCTTGTTGGCGTTGTGGATGACGGTGCTGGCCAATACCGCTTTTTTTCATACGCTTTATAGCTTAACGCCGCATAACGGTTGGCAAGCTGGGTTGTTTTTAGCATCGGCAGTGGTGTTACTGTGGGCGTATTTGAATTTACTGCTGCAATGGGTAACATGGGGGCGATTGGCACGCCCTGTTCAAAGTCTGTTATTGTTATTTTGCGCCTTGGGTGCGTACTCCATTAATAGTTTTGGCGTGGGCATTGATACAGGACAAATTCAAAATCTGATGCAAACCGACCTCATAGAGGCGCGTGATCTATTAAACTGGCAATTGTTTGCTTATGTATTGTTAATGATGGGTGTGCCGTTATGTTGGCTATGGCGTAAGCCCTTAGAGTCGGTTGGTTTTCTGCAAAGTCTCAAGCATCGCAGTTATTCAACGCTATTTTCTTTGGCATTGATTGGCGCGGTAGCAATGGCTTTTTACGTCGATTATGCGGCTATTTTCCGCGAACATCGCCAAATTCGTTATACCGTTAATCCTACCAATAGTATCAACGCTTTTATCAATTACTCACAACGCCATGTCGTCATTAAAAAATTGCCTTTAGTACGTTATGGCGAAGACGCGACACGTAGCAAGCAAGCCCACGCAAAACCTGTATTGATGGTGTTAGTGATTGGTGAAACAGCAAGGGCGGAAAGTTTTGGCCTGAACGGTTATGCGCGCAACACCACACCTGAGTTAGCTAAAAAATCGGTGATTAATTTTAGCCAAGTTAGCTCTTGTGGTACGGCAACGGCGGTGTCTTTGCCGTGTATGTTTTCGGGATTTACGCGCAAAAATTATGATGAGGAATTGGCGGCTAATCGTGAAGGTTTGTTGGATATTATCCAGCGTGCAGGCTATCACGTCACGTGGATTGATAATAATTCGGGCTGCAAAGGCGCGTGTGACCGTGTGCATAATCAGCCGTTATTGTCAGCGCGTATTTCTGCGTGGTGTTTGGACAATGAATGTCAGGATGGTTTATTGCTGGAGACCTTTGTTGATTATCTAAACACGGCGCCAGCGCAAGACCGCGTTATTGTGCTCCATCAAGAGGGTAGTCATGGTCCTGCTTATTATCGACGTTATCCTAAAGCCTTTGAAAAATTTAAGCCTGTGTGTAATACCAATGCTATTCAAGGTTGCTCGACCGAAGCGGTGGTTAATACCTACGACAACACCATTGCCTATACCGATTATATTTTGGCGCAAACCATTGACGCGTTAGCGGCACAAGCGCAAAACTATCAAACAGTATTGTGGTATGTGTCGGATCATGGCGAGTCAACGGGTGAGCATGGTTTGTATCTACATGGTGCGCCTTATCTGTTTGCACCTAGTCAGCAAACGCATGTGCCGATGTTGACATGGTTGTCACCTAATTTTGCCTCCACGCATATTGAAGCGGTGAAGTGTTTGCAGCAAAAACGACCATTGCCGTTATCACACGATAATGTGTTTCATACTATGTTGGGATTATTAGCGGTGAAAACCTCGGTTTATGATAAGGGCTTGGATATTTCTCAGTGTGGTTTGTAGTTTTCTTGTCTTGGTTTAGAGACTGCTAATAGGCAACTTAGCGAAATACCTTGGTATTCGCGTTACGCCGTATTTCTTCAAAAACTTGAATTTCCCAAGGCCGCATTGCCAATACCATGCTAGTGCCAAAGCGTTGAGCTAAGGGCAAGTTTTCGTCTTCTCGGTGTAGCATATTAAACTCCAGTGCGAGTTTTTCCATGCGTTTAATAATTTCGTCATTGGCGTGACGTGACAACATCCCCGTCATAAAAATTCGCATTTCACCTGCGCCATTAAAGTGGCAGCGGAAAAAATCACTTTGTACATGTTTCTCAAAAAAACTCTGAATTGGGCCGTGTTTGCGCCAATGAAAGTGTCGGGAAATCAACAGTTTGGCGCGATTATTGGGCAGCATTTGTATTAACCCCATACGGTCAAGACGTGCCATCAATCGTATGCCTTCAATTTCTGAAATGTTGTAAATGTCGATGACTTCGGCAAAGGTCCAGCGGTTAAGTAGCGAATGTGCCATCGCTAATAATTTAATATCACTGACTAATTCTTGCTCTTGAATCTCTGTTAGTTGACTGACATGTTGCTGTTGGTTTTCCATTTGTCGGACTAATTCTGAAATTTCCATACCTAACCATTGGCACAACATATCCAGTCGTTCTAACGAGAAGCTTTTTTCTGAAAACAGCCGTTTGACACTCGCTTCTGATAATCCCAGTACCAATGCCGCATCGGCATAGGTTTTGCCTTGACGACGAATTTCTTGTTTTAGAGTCTCTAGTAATAACGTGGTTTGTGTCATAAGTATTACCATTCAATACGAGTTGTCGTTGATTATGACACTTTGTACATATTTATTGCATATAGCAATACCTAAGCGTCAAATGAAGTTGAACAAAGACAAAAATATCAAGGAAAAGACCATGAGTACCGTATTGATAGTATTGGCATTAGGGCTGGTGATGATTGCGCTGGAGCAATGGCAGCCCAGTCGTCATTTTCGTGTCGTCGTCGGATGGTGGCCTCGCGCTATCCTGTTGAATTTAGTTCAGGCAGGTAGTGTGTTTATCACCGCAGTGACTTGGGATATTTGGCTACCACAATGGCCGTTATTGGCTGGCCACAGTTGGCCGTTATTGGTGCAGGTCGGTATTGGTTATTTGCTGATTACCTTTGTCTATTACTGGTGGCATCGTGCTCGCCATGAAATTCCATTGTTGTGGCGTTGTTTTCATCAATTACACCATAGTCCTGCGCGTATAGAAATCATCACCAGCTTCTACAAGCATCCCTTAGAAATACTGGTCAACGGTTTTTTGTCGGCTTTTGTCCTGTATGTATTACTCGGCTTATCGGCACCAGCGGTCTCTATTACCGTGTTAATCACGGGCGTGGCTGAATTGTTTTATCACTGGAATATACGCACTCCCTATTGGTTGGGGTTTTTATTTCAGCGGCCAGAAAGCCATTGTGTGCATCATCGTGAAGGTTATCACCGTAATAATTTTAGTGATTTACCGTTGTGGGATATGTTGTTCGGTACCTTTGAAAATCCGCGTATTGCACCAGAAAATTGTGGTTTTGATAGCGAGCGCGAACAGCAATTATTAGCCATGTTATGTGCGAAGGATTTGTTTGTCGAAAACAGCTCCGAGTTAGCGGAGAAGCCATTATGAATCAATTTTCGACGATGATAGCAGCGGCTCTGTTGACGGGATTGGGCTGTGTGCAAATGGTGGGTGATTTGACCCATTCAACAGTGCTTAAAGCGTTAGGTGCAGTGAGTCAGGCTTCACCCGCGCCTAAAGTGTTTACTGCTCATGAAGGTTTTGAAACTTTTTCCTCACGTTTCTATGTCCAGTGGCAAGGTCGTGACGGTGTATCTCATGCTTTACAACTAACGCCTGCCATTTATGGTCGTTTACATGGGCCGTATAACCGTCGTAATGCCTATGGTGCGGCCTTATCTTACGGGCCCATTTTGGCGGCTAATCCAAAGACAAAACCGATGTTTGAGAGTGTGAGTCGTTATGCCTTGTGTGGGCGTGCGCCAGTGCTGCACGAGTTGGCAATAGATAACATGGCTCAAGGAGTGGTGACGATATTGTTAGTACCGCGTGACCCAGCCAGCGCACGTGGTCGGCAATTATCATTCCCACTGGTGTGTAAAAAGGAGATGACATGATGACTAATATCATTGCCAAAGCAGGTTGGACGGGTGGTCAATACAGTCTGTTTAGGATGATTTTTGCTGGGTATTTAGCGGTGCATTTTGCTCACTTATTGCCGTGGGCGGCAGAGTTATTTTCGAATGTGGGTATGTTGGCGGATGGT
>JBKJUH010000200.1:0-3450 GCA_046590075.1 Agitococcus sp. | reverse complement strand
TATGTGGTGTGGTAAGTGACTCCTTACTCCACATATACCTATCTTTACCAAGCCAACGCACCACCCGTCTGATATTCCGTCACCCGCGTTTCAAAGAAATTCTTCTCTTTACGCAAGTCCATAATTTCACTCATCCACGGGAACGGGTTTTTAGCACCAACAAACTGTTCAGGCAAACCCAATTGCGTCAAACGACGGTTGCAAATAAATTGCAGGTATTCTTCCATCATTGCCGCGTTCATGCCTAATACGCCACGGGGCATAGTGTCACGTGCGTAGTTAATTTCAAGCTGAGTACCTTCCAAAATCATTTGAATGACTTCTTGTTGAAAGTCTTTGCTCCACAAGTGCGGGTTTTCAATTTTGATTTGATTGATAACGTCAATACCAAAATTTAAGTGCATCGACTCATCACGCAAAATGTATTGGAATTGCTCGGCAACGCCCGTCATTTTGTTACGACGACCCATACTCAAAATTTGGGTAAAACCACAATAGAAGAAAATGCCTTCGGTAACGGCATAAAAACCAATCAAATTACGCAATAACTCGCGGTCGGTTTCAGGTGTACCCGTTTGAAAAGTAGGGTCAGACAAGGCATGAGTATGGCTTAAAGACCAAGCAGCTTTAGCGGCGACGCTCGGTACTTCGTGATACATATTAAACACTTCACCTTCGTTCATGCCCAACGACTGAATGCAGTATTGGTATGAATGGGTATGAATGGCTTCTTCGGCGGCTTGACGAATCAAATATTGACGGCATTCTGGGTTGGTAATTAAACGATACACCGCTAACACGATATTGTTGGCCACCAAACTATCCGCCGTAGAAAAATAACCTAAAGAGCGCATGACAATTAAACGCTCATCATCGGTTAAGGCGTCTTGACCTTTCCACATACCCACGTCTTTGGACATGTTGACTTCTTGTGGCATCCAGTGGTTTGCACAAGAGTCGAGGTACTTTTGCCATGCCCAATCGTACTTGAATGGCACTAATTGGTTGAGGTCGGCACGACAGTTAATCATACGCTTGTCGTCTACTTGAATGCGCGCAACGGTTGCAGGCGTAAGCGCAGCAACGTCTAAAGCAGCAATAGCTGCCTGAGCTCGGTCAAGGGCAGCAGGGGTTGCGACGGATTGAACGTTTGCCACTGCGACCGTCGGTGGAGCTGCGTTTTGCGTAGTTGTTTGTGGCGCAACAGTTGGCGTTGTTGCTGTCTTGGCCTTAGGCTTTTCTTCTGCATGGAAATCATCCCAGTTTAACATGGTGGTTCTCTCTTAAAACTTGATTAGATTGAGTTAAAAATTTGCATCTGGATAGGGTGGTTTTCCTTTTCCTTCAAATAAATCAAGTAGGTCATCGGGTAATGGGTCATCAAAGTCGGTTGGTATGACAAGCTGGCCTTTTAATATGCCGACTTTTATCACACCAACCATTCTATAAATAGTAGATTCTTCTTCAGGAAGAGTGCTAACGGGTGTAATGTCCATGTTTCATCCCATGTCTATTGACTGGAGTTTTACAATTTACGACTTGCTAAAAATTAACACAGTGATAAATTATGCAACGCGACTAGATGACCCGTTCCTAAAGCGAGTTGACTCTGATGAGAGCCTAGTCGTTCCTATTTCAAAAATGGCTTACTTAAATAGTAGGCCATTTTTGCATTTGTAAGCAGCCAGATTGTTTTATTTTCTGCCATGCTTGGAATACGGCTTGTTCATGCCATCGTTCAGAGATCGTCTCTGCATTTTCAAAACGGCCAGCCATATAGACTAATAGGTCTGCAACCTGAACAAATCTGCTATGGTGGCTTTGGGTAAAATACACCGTATCTACCAGTCTATCTAAAGCACGGCCATGATCCATCAGCGTAGAGCCTTGATTTTTGAACTCTGCAAAATCGACAACAGCATTAGTGACTTGCTCTGCCTCATAGTCACCAAATGCAATGCCTAAGTCATCGACTGTATGTAAATAGTCACAGAAACGTTCCAGTATTAACATGAGCCCGAGTCGATAAGGAGGCATCGGATACAAGTATTTCTTTTGATGATGAGGTACATTGATACAAACCATTCGTACAGGAATATTGTTATTCACTACGAAGGTTGCCACATCTTGAAATACTCGAACCCGATCACTTAACTCTCTGCCTTTAGCATTACCTTTACCATGAAAAAGGTCTTTGCCATGCAATTCTGTATGAACGCTCAAAGAGCTACTGCCCAGAAAGTTAAACTGAATTTGAGCCAGAACAGATTCAAATTCACGTGCTTTATGGTCAGGGATAAGCAACCCACCGATAATAAAAAAGGGATTATCGGGCGCATGCTTATTTTCGTCAAAATAGCATAGGTGCATTAAGGCAGCTCCAGCTTACTGACACGCCTCACAATCAGGATTATCAATCGAGCACGCCAAAGGTACTGGCGCTGCTTCAACAAACGCAGCTTCTTCATAGACGACTTGGTTTTTAACTGCATTTAACGCACCGTCAGAAATAGTGGATTTCTCGGTAGCTGTTGCGCCAATCGCACGGAGGTAATAGGTGGTTTTTAAGCCACGAAACCACGCCATACGGTAAGTAATATCCAATTTTTTGCCCGAGGCATGGCTAATGTACAAGTTCAGCGATTGTGCTTGGTCAATCCATTTTTGACGACGACTAGCGGCATCCACAATCCAACGCGGTTCTACTTCAAATGCCGTAGCAAACAAGGATTTTAAGTCGTCAGGAATACGCTCAATGTTTTGCACCGAACCATCGTAGTATTTCAAGTCATTCACCATCACTGCATCCCACAAGCCACGCTCTTTTAAGGCATTGACTAAATACGGATTCACCACAGTAAACTCACCTGACAAATTCGATTTGACATATAAGTTTTGGTACGTTGGCTCAATAGATTGAGCAACACCACAAATATTAGAAATCGTTGCTGTCGGCGCAATCGCCATGACATTGGAGTTACGCATGCCGTGTTTTTGTACCGTATGACGCAGGGTTGCCCAATCTAAGGTTTCGCTGGTATCCACTTGAATATAACGCTCGCCACGCGCATCAATGACTTTTTGTAAGGAGTCGATAGGCAAAATACCTTGACTCCATAACGAACCTTCAAAGGTGCTGTAACTGCCACGTTCTTGGGCTAATTGCGAAGATGCAGCAATAGCAAAGTAGCTAATCACTTCCATAGACGTATCGGCAAACTGGACGGCAGCATCAGAAGAATAGGGCGTATTCAAAATGTATAACGCATCTTGGAAACCCATAATGCCCAAGCCCACAGGACGATGACGCATATTAGAGTTTTTGGCTTGTGGGACGGCGTAGTAGTTAATGTCGATGACGTTATCTAACATCCGTACTGCGATTTTGACTGTTTTTTCTAATTTGGCGACATCTAAACCATTAGGCGTAACGTGATTCACCAAGTTAAT
>JBKJUH010000141.1:0-6058 GCA_046590075.1 Agitococcus sp. | reverse complement strand
GTGAATAGCCATTATCGAGAAGCGAGCGCAGGCTTATATGGCTTGGGTATCCATCGCGCGACCTTGTGCCATGTCTTGGTTCATGCGCTGAAGGCTGAGCCGTTATCTCAGCAAGTTACATGGCGCATGGGCGTAATTGTTGAAAAAATTGACGATTGTGGCGCAGAAGCCCGACTGTATGGCTATGATAGATCAGGCAAGTTTGATGCGGCTTTTGATTTAATTATTGTCGCTAATGGTGCGCGTAGTCAATTACGCCCAAACGATTGGGTGGTGTTAGATAAGGCTTATCCGTGGGGCGCAGCGTGGACCATTGTGCCTGAGTGTTTAGCTTTGGATCGAGAAATTTTGCATCAGTTTTATGATGGTTCTGCGGTGATGATGGGTATATTACCGACAGGCGCAATTCCCGCTGCTCCCGAGCAACGTTTAGCCAGTGTCTTTTGGAGTTTGCCTGCATCTCAACTCAACGGCTGGATGCAACAGGAAGGTAGTCGTGAGGCATGGTTAGAAACAGTCAATCGACGTTGGCCAATTGCCGCGCAATGGTTAGAAACGGTGATTCATCGCCCCGAGCAATGGTTAGCGGCGCAGTATCGTGATGTCGTGATGCGTCGTTTTGGTCAAGGGCGAATTGGTGTCATTGGTGATGCCGCTCATGCCATGAGTCCACAGCTTGGGCAAGGCGCAAATATGGCGTTATTGGATGCGTGGGCGTTGGGGCAAGCAATAAATATGAAAGGTGATTTAGATTTCGTGGTAATGTGGAAAAAATATCACGCCTTGAGAGCATCTTCGACGCATTTTTATCAATGGTTGAGCCGTCAGTTAACACCGTTATATCAATCTGATAGTCGTATCGCAGGATGGGTGCGAGATTTTTCTTTTATTTGGATGTATCGTATTCCCTATGTTAAACGGGAAATGGCTGTCACTATTTCAGGCTTAAAGACGGGAATGTTTACTGGGTTAAAGGTGGAAGATGTGAGTAAAGTAACTGGTATTGCCAGTGGTTGAAAAGGTATTTGTTCGCCATAATAGCTTCACTGTCCCATCACACCCATTATCCAAAAAACAATAACCAAGAGGTGTACCATGCACACTAATGCTAAATTAATCGACACTTTCTACACGGCATTTCAGCAACGTAATGCCGAAGTCATGGCAGCTTGTTATGCCGACGATGCTCAATTTAGTGATGCTGTTTTTAAGGGGTTGCGGGGTCAACAAGTCGGTGATATGTGGCGCATGCTCACCGAAAAAGCGCAAAATTTTTCCTTAGTGTTTGATGGTGTGCGTGCCGATGAAAACAGTGGTGAAGCGCATTGGGTAGCGACTTATACCTTCTCCCAAACAGGCAATACCGTTGTTAATGATATTCGTGCGCGTTTTACCTTTAAGGACGGCAAAATAGCGACCCATACTGACACGTTCAATCTTTGGCGTTGGTCGGCACAAGCGTTAGGATTTAAAGGGCGTTTATTAGGCTGGACACCGTTAGTGCAAAATGCCATTCGTCAACAAGCAGCTAAAGGGTTGGCGGATTATCAAGCCAAACGCGCGCGTAAATCGTAGGGGCAATGCCTTGTGCTTGCCCAATGTGGAGGCAAATAATTATTTACCCCAACAGCTTGATTCATGGCGTAATTACTTGCCTTTTCATACACGTTTGAAATCGACCATCAACACGCTCGGCAAACCATTGAGTGCTTAACTTACGCGTGATTTTTGGACTAACCAGTTGAATTTGCGGCATCACTTGTTGCGGTAGTTTTCGGCCAGCCTGTTGTGAGGCAAGTTCAAACACTTTTTTAAATAATGGCGTTTGGCTAAAAGATTCGGCTTTTTCCAATTGTAAATCGCGCTCAATGGCGTTGTCACTCATGCCTAAACGTGAACTCAGTTTTATTAATTGTTGTTGTGTGGTGCTGGTTTGATTGCTTTTGTACATCAGCAAATCACCATCTAACACCATTTTTTTCTTCGACAATAGCCCTAATGCCGCCTGAAAAGCAGCATTACGGCTGCTATATCGACCTGCGTTAAAATCAGCAAAACGATATTTCATGTGTGGATAATTAACGCGATATTGCAATAAATTAGCAATGCCAAAATATAAACCACCGCGTTGGCTAAAGACTTCTTGGCGCACACTGCCTTTGTAGCTATAGGGATACGGCCAAATACGCACTTGGCTTTCGGCAAAATCAATACTCACCTGCATTGGGCCACCCGTACGAATAGGGTTTTTCATCTCAAAAGGTAAGCCCAGTTTTTTGGCATCAAGCACAATATCCTCAAACAGCGCATTCATTTGTTTTTCGGTTTTTAAGGCATCAATACGTGCTTTGTAGCTACGGCCATCAGGTGAAGATTTTAAAAATGCCACTTTCACCGCCAGCATCGGTAAATGATATTTATCGGCACGTTTTTCAATTTCCTTCCAGACAATTTTATCAAGATTAGGAACAGCAGGATCACTTTGCCAACTCGATTCTTGCTCAATAATTGCCATTGCCGCACAAAAATATTGCGCTTCATAAGGGATTTTTAAACCCGTAAATGCACCCAAAATATCATTACGCCAACCATTACGGTCTTTGATGTTGGGCGGTAGTAATTGTTGGAGCAAGGTGCGTGCTTCGCCCACACTCGTCAAATAGGGAATATTCGTTGTTGGTGGCACGCTAACAGGTGGTAAAGGGATATTTATGGTCGGTAGCTGTGGTTTTTCTGACGGCTGCATGATGAGTGGGGGCACACTGACTGGTGGCGGATTGGCGATAACAATAGGCTGAGGGGGCGGTGTTATGATGGTGGGCGTAGTGGCACAAGCCGATAATAAGGCACTGAATAACACCACAGAAATAATAGATTTCACACACGCACACTCTGAGCCATTTTGTAGCGGCATTTTACACGCGCAGGTATTGGTGTGTGTAAGTTAATCATTCTTATTGATTTTAAAGATGAAAGGTTCATTGCTTACATCAACAGAGCTTGGCACAGGAATTGCCTTTGATCTTATCTTATGACCAGACATTAGCATCATGCACCATTTTGTAACATTTCGCCTATTGCGAAAGGTTTTGCTTACTTTGCCCTGTTGAGGAGATTCTGATGCTGTCAAAAAAATTAATGCAACGTAAAGCCATGACTGCGCTGGTGTTGACGGCAGGCGGAGCGCGTGGTGCGTATCAGGCAGGTGTACTTAAGCGCATCAGTGAATTGCCATCGTTGGCTGGCGCGCCAGCACCTTTTCAAATTATTACTGGGGCGTCGGCAGGAGCAATTAATGGCGCAGTCGTCGCCGCGCACCATGACAGTCTGCAAGATTCGGCAAAATTACTGGTTAAGTTATGGTCGAATCTCAAAGCAACCGATGTTTACCGAACTGATGTTAATGCATTTGCCCAAAATGCGGGTCGTATCGCCCTTGATTTTGCCTTAGGGGGCTTAGTAGGTGCTGGGCGAGTGCAGTCTTTGGTTGATTCGACACCGCTACATGGCTTCTTGGGTGGTTTTTTAAAGTTGGACGGCATTCGCAAATCAGTCAAACACGGTGATTTATATGCCTTCGGTGTGACCGCAACGGGTTATCATTCTGGTCGCGCTTTTACCTTTATTGAAGGTAAAGAAGGGCATCCATTATGGAGTAAAAGTCGGCGTGTGGCCTTGCGTACCGAAATGACCTTAGCGCATATTTTGGCTTCTGCTGCTATTCCTATTGTTTTTCCGCCTGTTGAGTTGCCGCTCAACGGTTGTCCTGCTTTTTTCGGTGATGGCGCAATGCGTTTAACCACGCCATTGAGTCCTGCTATTCGCTTAGGTGCGCATCGTTTGTTGGCAATAGGTGTGCGTTGTCAGGAGTCTGCCGATAGTCTATTACGCTCTGAGTTGTCAGCGAGTGATGATTTTGTGACCGATCTCAAACGTCCACCGCTGTCGCAAATTTGCGGCACCTTGATGAATGCCATTTTTTTAGATCATTTGGATGCCGATTTAGATCATTTGAAACGCATGAATTCTTTTGTTGCAGCTTATCAAAAGTTGGCGCACACGGTAGCACCTATTAATTCAGAACCAGACCACGAACCTATGCGTATAGTAACGCCACTGGTGATTGCGCCTTCTGCCGACATTGCCATTATCGCCAAAACCTTAGAAAATCGTATGCCGCGTGCCGTACGTTATTTAATGGATGGACTCGGTGCACCCGATGCCCAAAGTGCCGACCTAAGCAGTTTTTTGTTGTTTGATTCGGCGTTTACCCGTGAGCTAGTGCAACTGGGTTATCGTGATGCTGCACAACGTATAGATGAGATAGAAGCCTTTTTGCTAGAGCCTGTTTTGCAGGAGCAATATTTAGAACACGCTTAAACAGTTAAAAATTTCCCGTCAATTCCTGCAATTAGCTTTAACTCTTTCAGTGTTTTATGTGTAGATACCGTCTTGCCCAGCACTTATGTTAAACTACAAATCCCAAGAATAGATGAGCAATTTTCGACATTGAATTATTGGATAGCACAACATCTTTATACCCAAGATTGTGGATGCGGTGCAAAATGACAAATAAAGTCATTTTAATACGCTGGGCTAAAGCCACAGCCTTCCAAAAAAACTATAAAAAACCCCTAATCTAAAACATGGCAAAAAAGGAATCCCCCCATGACAACCCAAATCCAATTCAACGACGGCGCAGCTTACGAACGCTACATGGGCAAATGGAGTCAACTTGCAGGTAGTGCTTTTTTAGACTGGTTAGCCCCACAATCCACGCAACAATGGCTGGATATTGGTTGCGGTAACGGCGCATTTACCGAAATGCTAGTTGAACGCTGCGCGCCAAGCACTATAGAGGGCATTGACCCCTCAGAAGCGCAGTTAGTTTATGCTCGCACTAGACCACTGCTAAAAGCAGCACAATTCCAACAAGGCGATGCCATGAGCTTGCCTTACGCAGATAACAGTTTTGATGTTGCCGTTATGCCGTTGGTTATCTTTTTTGTGCCAGACCCCGCCAAAGGTGTCGCCGAAATGCTCAGGGTCGTGCGGACTGGCGGTATTGTTACTGCTTATGCATGGGACTTGTTGGGCGGTGGTTTTCCTTACGAAGTAGTGCGTATTGAACTCAAAGAAAGAGGCATTATCGCGCCCTTACCGCCGAGTCCCAATGCAGGTAATCAACAAGTATTGTACGATTTATGGACACAAGCAGGTTTGCAAAACATTGAAATTAAAGAAATTGTAGTGCAACGGACGTTTAGTGACTTTGATGATTACTGGACAACAATTTTAGATGCGCCAAGTCTAGGCGCGCAGCTTGCGGCTATACCTGCTGCTGAGTTGTTGTCGTTCAAAGAAGCGGTTCGTTCACGTTTAACGGTAGATGAGTCAGGTCAAATAATCTGTAGTGGCCGAGCGAATGCCATTAAAGGGCGAGTTTAGTCTGTGTAACGTGGGGGAAAGGTACAAAACCTAGGCCTTTCTCTCTAAGTCCTCTAACAAATCCTTCATGTCATCGTTTTTCACGCGGTCATAAATATCGGCTACGTTAAGCGTCAAACTAACAGATTCAAATAGAATATCATCACCCAAAAAATAACGCATTGGCTGCCAACCTTCACTCCGACGGGCAACTTCAATCCGCACAATATCTTGCTCCACCAACACATATTCAAGTAGTGTCGGAATTTGCAAATACATCATGCGCTTCGTAGTTTCATCTATACGGCGCGTGGACTTGGACAATACTTCAACAATCAAGACAGGCGTTTCAGTAAAATAACCATCCACATCGGAGCAATCTACAAACACATCAGGGTAAAAATAGTTGTCACCAACTTTAATCTTCATACGCAAAGCATAAGTTTGGCAGCAATTCCCGCTATTTGCTTAAGAACCGAGTATTTTCTTGTGGCGCGAGGTTGATGTTTTCAAGAGTCAGCCAAGCTCAGTAAGTTCATCTTGCCTTAGCTTAATCCGCCTGTTACTACCTATTCATACGCTAAAAAGAGACGATAGACCTGTAGCAACTTATCCACTGTTGTCGTAAACA
>JBKJUH010000002.1:0-4507 GCA_046590075.1 Agitococcus sp. | reverse complement strand
ATATTGTGGTGCATTTACTATTTCGCAAAATTACCGTCCGTTTTCGTGATGCTAATGAAGATGCACAATCTATCGACACCTTAATTTTAGAAAGTTTTTTAACAGGAAAGCTTGTTGTTCTTCGGGTAATAAGCTGCCACGTTTTCCTGTTAAAAAACTTTCTAAAATCAAGGTGTCGATAGATTGTGCATCTTCATTGGCATCTCGAAAACGTACGGTAATTTTGCGAAATAGTAAATGCACCACAATATTTTTCAAGACTTTTCGGCTGGGTAGGGTGATTTTTTTATATTCGGCTTCATGGCCAATGGCCACCACTTTCACCATATCGCCATTCATTAAACCCGATAAAAAATGATTACAACAGACCATTAAAATATCGTTAATTTGTAAAGGCGCGTGCGCTTGTTGCCATAAATGAGCGCGAACTTGCTCGTTTAATTCATTGACCCGACGATTGGTATGCGCCAGTAAAATCACTTTATTGCCATAAGGATTCTGCGCTTTCAGGGCAATGGCTTCGGCTTCGGGCGGTGCGTTAAAGTTTTCGGTGGGGGCTTGCCATGTTAAGTGTCGAAATTGTTGCTGAGTGAGTGCTTGGCGTAAAATATGCGCCTGTTTTAGAATCGGGCTTTCGGCTGCTTGCCGTACTACTTCGGTGAGTTCGCTATGTTGACACTTTAAGCCAAACAGTTGTTGCAGTCGCACAGGAGCTAAAGCGATGGAGGTGGTTTCGCCAATGGGTGGCAATTGCGAGTTATCACCGACAAAAATAATTTTCACCCCCGATTTTAATAAGGCTAATAAGCCTGCATAAGTCATTAAATCGGTTAATAATTCTCCCGAACCAAAGGCTAAAAACGCTTCGCTGACATAATCAACGGAGGGAGAATTGCCGAGCATAGAGGCTTCATCAACAACAATCACCGCTTGTTCAGGGCAGTCATGGCGTAAGCTAAAATGATATTGCAAATGGCTGTCATCGTCGGATTCAACATCACTGTGTTGGTAAATGGCTGAATGAACGGTCACCACTTTTTGCCGTGTAATGCGCCCCAATACACGCGCAGCGCGCCCTGTGGGTGCCATGAGTTTAATTTCTTTGTTTAGTTCTTTTAAGTGTTTAACGATGGTACTTATTAGCGTACTTTTGCCTGTGCCTGCCGAGCCTTGCAGGACAAAACAATCGTCATCACTGGCCAAAAACGCTTGTACAGCAGTAAATGCTTGTTGTTGTTGCTCGGTGAGGGCGTGTTGGCTCATGGTGTGATCATAAAAGAGAGTGTTGGCAGTTTAGCATGTTGATATATCATCGTAGGGGCGAATTTATTTGCGATTCTGTTGTGTTGACGGTCGCGAATAAATTCGCCCCTACGGGTGTTATTTTTTGTGGGGCGATTATTTGTGAGTGATGCAAGGTACAATAGCGCAAACTTATACTTTCACAGCTTATTCGGGGAATTGAGAATTGATTAATAACGATGTTTTGCGTAGCGTGCGTTATATTTTGGCCGTCAACGATGCTCGTATCGTCGAGATTACTCACCTGTCGGGTTTTCAAGAAGTGACCGAAGCTGATGTCATTCGCTTTTTGAAGAAAGAAGACGAGGCCGATTTTCAAGAGTGCAGCGATAAAGTCATGGCGCATTTCTTAGATGGCTTAGTCATTTATAAGCGCGGTAAAGATGATAGTCGGCCAACACCACCTATCGAATTGCCGATGACTAATAACATTATTCTAAAAAAACTGCGTGTGGCTTTTGAATTGCAAGAAGGCGATATGTACGATGTCATGGAAACGGCAGGTATTCGTGTGTCTAAGCCTGAATTAAGTGCGTTATTCCGTAAATATGGCCACAAAAATTATCGTCCTTGTGGTGACCAGTTTTTGAGAAACTTTCTCAAGGGTTTAACGATTTGTATTCGTGGCGAATCTAAAGCCTAAGTGTTTCTAAATGAACGCGTAATAGACGAATAAATTAAGCTTGAGCATTTAATTAAAGCGTTTATGCAAATCGGGAAATAAGGATTGAGCAAACCAAACGGGTAAGCCCAAGTAAAGCAGTCGAGATTTAGGTGTTGGACTAAAAACAATGCCTAAATGAACGAGTTGAGATAGGGCAGTGGTTGCCGCACGTTCACCTAAACCTAAATATATTTTGAAGTCACTACGGGTGACTTCGCCTTGAGTAATCAAAATATGTAAGGCTCTTGCCGTTGATTCTGGCTGAATACGCAAGTCGATAAAGCGTTGCTCATAAGCAACAATCCGTTCAAGGCGTGTGCGTAACGTCGCTAAGTCTAACGCTTGTTGTATATAACGCATTTGGTCTAAACAGGTGTCGAGCATAAAATCTAAAAATGCCAATAAGCCTTGTTGAGAAAGTTGCCCACGACCATCTAAGTCGCCACGGCGCGGCTCGTCAGCATCCGCTAAGCGCATGTAATATTCGCTTTGTCGCCAACAGTCCTGTTATTTTGCCCGCTTCAAACAATAAGTCATCAGCCTTGGCTAATAGATGAGGTGGTACGTTGCTGGGTAGCAGCGGCTCTAACCAAACAAGTTGAGTAATGAGCGGAGAAGTCATTGTTAGTGGATACTCGGTAAATATTTTGCGGATTTCTGTGCGCAAATATTTTGGCTAAAATTCTATGTATAGCAATATGTTACTGTAAATTATGATACCTTTTTATTTTTATTTTGCGAATATTTTAAGGGTTTAATTCAGGACTTACGCATCGCACCGCGATTAGCGCGTTTTGTGAACATAAAGCCGCCTAAAGCGGCTGAAATGTGAATAAATAAGCGATAACCGCGTAAGTCCTTAATTGTAAGCGTTGCCGCCATCACGCATAATCCTTTATCGTCGTTTAATTTTTAAGTTCTATCCCTGTTTTTGGAGTTGCCTGTGTCAGCATCCGCCCCGCATCCTGCTTTTGAGTGTTTACGCACTGTTCATATTCCGTCATTAAATATTGATATGAGCGAATATCGCCATAAAAAAACAGGCGCAAGTCATTTTCATTTGGCTGCCGATAATCCTGAAAATGTCTTTTTAGTGGCATTGCGTACCATGCCCATGGACTCGACTGGTGTGGCGCATATTTTAGAACATACCGCGCTTTGTGGTTCTAAGCGTTTTCCTGTACGTGACCCGTTTTTTTTGATGATTCGTCGGTCGTTAAATTCCTTTATGAATGCCTTTACTTCTAGTGATTGGACGGCTTATCCCTTTGCTAGTCAAAATCGTCAGGATTATTTTAATTTATTGTCGGTGTATTTAGATGCAGTGTTTTTTGCTCGTTTAGATCCGTTGGATTTCGCCCAAGAAGGCATTCGTGTTGAGTTTAGCGAAGCCGAAAATCCAGACTCGCCGTTAGTGTATAAAGGCGTGGTTTTTAACGAAATGAAAGGGGCGATGAGTTCGCCGAATAGCATTTTGTCCGATGTGTTAAACAAATATGTTTTTCCAACAACCACTTACCATTACAACTCAGGTGGCGACCCCGAAACCATTCCTGATTTAAGTTATGACGACTTACAAGATTTTTATAAAAAGCATTATCATCCTAGCAATGCCGTATTAATGACATTTGGTGACATTCCTGCTGCTGAATTACAAGCACGTTTTCAAGAAGAAGCCTTACACGAATTTGAGCAAAGTGTACTTATTAAAGGCCGTGACGAAAAACGCTATTATGCACCTATTGCCGTTGAAGACCATTATCCTTTAGATGAGGGTGATATTGCCAATAAAAGCCATGTGGTGTTGAGTTGGTTATTGGGTCATACTTCCAACATCAACGAACGCTTAGCAATGAATTTGCTCGGCGGTGTGTTATTAGAAAATTCTGCCTCACCATTACGCCAATATTTAGAAACCACAGACTTAGGCGAGTCACCATCACCGATATCAGGTTTGGATGATTCAGGCCGTGAGATGAGTTTTAGTTGTGGCTTAGAAGGTTGTGCTGCCGACAAAGCGGCTGAGATTGAGGCTGGAATTTTAGAAGTCTTACAAAAAGTCGCTTTAGAAGGCATTCCTCAAGCCGATGTCGAAGCAGTATTGCATCAAGTTGAATTATCGCAACGGGAAATTGGCGGTGACTCCTATCCTTACGGTCTGCAATTATTGTTAAACGGTTTAACGGCTGCCTTACAAGACGCTGACCCATTAGTATTGTGGGATGTAGATGCGGTGTTGGCAGAAATGCGTCATGCCATTCAAGACCCTGATTATATTAAACATATGGTCAAAACCGTGTTATTGGATAATCCGCATCGTGTGCGTTTAACCAATAACACGGTTTTGACCATATGTTTAATATAATCAGGATCTTGAATGGCATGACGCATTTCCGCTAACACCGCATCTACATCCCACAACACTAACGGCTGCCTTGCAAGACGCTGACCCATTAGTGTTGTGGGATGTAGATGCGGTGTTAGCGGAAATGCGTCATGCCATTCAAGATCCTGATTATATTAAACATATGGTCAAAACCG
>JBKJUH010000281.1:0-6451 GCA_046590075.1 Agitococcus sp. | reverse complement strand
AACGCGCCTGAGACAAAAATGACTTTATCCTCATGGTGGCTTACTCCACGACCATCATGGCTTAATGAGGTAATTTCTAAACTAATCGGTGCTTGTTCTTTCAGACGGTCACGTTGTTTTCTATTCATTGTTTCGCTTCTTGTTGCTGCCATGTGGCTAAAAATGCATGGAGATGGGGCTTTTGACTGATCGCTAAGGCATTCTTTAACAATGCTAATTCATTTTGATAATCCGCTTTCATCAACTCACCGCGCAACAGTTGAAACCGTAGATGAATTAGCCATGTATTTAACACATCAGTTTCGCAATAATGACGAATATTCGTGAGATTTCCTGCCAAATATTGCTCATATACTTGGCTACCTTCCATACCCATTTTACCCGGAAAGCCTAAAAAACTGGCGATTTGGTCTAAGGACTGGGTAGCGCGTGCTTGGTATAAAGACAAGACATCCATCAAGTCGATATGGCGCATGTGAAAACGATTGATATAGTTGTTAAAACGAAACTCTTTGTAATGGTCACCCAACTCCCAATACATAGGCGCGGTAATTTCATGGAGCATGGCGCGATAGTTTAAGACGGGCAAATCAAAACCACTGCCGTTCCATGACACTAGGGTGACATCGTATTTGTCGATGGCGGTAAAAAATCGTTTGATGATTTCAGCTTCACCTGCGTCTTCTTCGCCTAACGACCACACACGAATGCTGTCACCCATGCGTAACACCACTGAAATACACACCACTTTATGTAAATGATGGCGAAAAAAATCAGAGCCGCCTGTTTCTTGGCGACGCATATTTTTTAAGGCTTCAAAGGCTTCGGCATCGGTGAGATTATCGAGCTGATAAAGCTGTTTGGCTTTGGCAATATCAGGAATGGTTTCGATATCAAACACCAATGTTGCTTTTTCTTTATACATGACCGCTCTCCCTAATTCTTAATTCCAACTTTGTAGCCTGCATGATAACGCAGGGCGCAATCTTTCGCTAAATTCACTGTCTTTGGACTTAAACCCCGTATTGCATACGGGCTACGCAACTAACAGCACCTAGCGTAAATCTCGAAGCTGAATGACCTCAATTCTTGAGCTTGAGGTAAATCCTGCATCATTCGTCAATAGAAACTGACACCCTGCGGCAAGAGCCGTTGCATAGTGCAAAGCATCTATCAATTTCATTTTTTGCTTTGGGGCAATTTCTGCGGTAAGTTCAAAAACTTTTGTCGTATGCGGCAGTACCGTTATGAATTCATCATCACTAAAAAATGCTTTGAATTCATTCACTCTAAGCACATCATCCACCTGATAGGGCTTATACAATGTCTCTGCAACTGCGGTATCACCCGTATAAGCCAGCGACAACCCTTGATTGAATAGCTGAAAAAACGGAAGTACCAGATCAAAGTAGTGATCGTGTTTTTCCAAAAAGTACACAAATATGTTCGTGTCAATATAGACGCGTTGCCCTTGAACGCGAGCAAGCATTAGCTTTATCTTGTCCATGAGCCACGAATGCTTTCTAAGCTATTCTCGATGTCATCGGGTGTATTTCCCCAAAGCCCTTTTCCGACACCTGCAAATGACAGGATGTCACGTTTAACACTGCATCTTTTTTTAGGAATCAGCATCAATACGCCATTGGCAAGCACGGCCTCAACAGCATCATGGGTATGGACATGATTTTTTATGCCCCATTCTTGCAGAATCTCAGAGGGAATAGTCACTTGCCCTTTTTCACGCAGTCGGACTTCTGACATGATCATTGCTCCACATAAGTAAGAAATAAGAAAAAAAATCTCACTTGTTATTATAGGTATTTTTGCAAAGAATACCTATTTAGATTTTAACGCCAATTCAACAACAGTTTACTGCGTAAACAATCCTGTAGACAAATAACGATCACCGCGATCACAGACAATAGCAACCATGACTGCATTTTGTACTTGTTCGGCTAATTGTAGCATTGCCCACACTGCTCCGCCTGATGATACACCCGCACAAATGCCTTCTACACGCGCTAAATCACGCATGGTTGACTCAGCAGCCGCTTGGGGAATATCCATTACTTGGTCAACCCGTGTGGCATCAAAAATCGTCGGTAAATACTCGGCTGTCCAACGACGAATACCCGCAATTTGTGCGCCCGACTCAGGCTGCAAACCAACAATTTGTATGGCTGGATTTTGTTCTTTCAGAAAACGCGACACGCCCATGATGGTACCTGTTGTCCCCATCGAACTAATAAAATGAGTGACTTGGCCGTTGGTATCGCGCCAAATTTCAGGGCCCGTACCTTCATAATGCGCTAGGGGATTATCAGGATTACCAAATTGATTAAGAACGATACCTTTGCCTTCTGCTTGCATCTGCAATGCTAAATCACGCGCACCTTCCATACTGGCTGATTGTGGCACTTCAATCAGTGTTGCGCCGTAAGCAGTCATGGCATCTTTACGCTCTTGGCTCATGTGGCTAGGCATGATGAGTACCATTTTATAGCCTTTCATCGCCGCCGCCATCGCCAGTGCAATGCCCGTATTGCCACTGGTAGCCTCAATCAGCGTATCGCCTGCTTTAATGTCACCGCGCGCTTCGGCATGGTTAATCATGCTCAATGCAGGGCGGTCTTTGACTGAACCTGCGGGATTATTGCCTTCCAATTTTACTAATAAGATGTTGCCTGTGTGCGCGCCCAGTCGTTGCAAACGCACTAACGGTGTATTACCCACACATTGCGCCAGTGTCATTATCGCCATGACCTTACTCACATTAATTTTGGAGGCGATTGTAAAGAAAAACCGCTAACAGTGATATTCTCTTGTCGTTAAAGTCCCCTTAATGCCATGATTTTTCGATAATATGAAAACAATTAGTCTGCATTCACGTCTTTTATTAGCCACTATTGTGCCCACCGCTATTTTTATGGCCTTTTTTAGCATCACGCTAATTTTATTTCGCTTTGAAGACATCAAAACCTTAGAAACCGAAACTGCCGAAATCTTGTTAGGCAAATATGGACTGGCGGTAGCAGCACACAGCGATGAACGTCAATTAGCCGCTATCTGTCAACGAGCCTTAGAAGAAAAATATATTCTTGCCATGAGTATTTTAACCGCCAAAGGCGATGTTTTAGCCCATGCTGGCCCTCAGTTTAAGACTCCCGTATTGCTTCAACAGTCATCTGCTACAAAAAATAATACTTATCAACACGATAAGGATAGCGACTTATTTATTCAAGCGGTGTCGCCAGCAAACGACCAGCAGCCGCAACTATGGCTAGCCCTAGAGTTACGTCACTCCACGTTTACCATTGCTCGTTACGAGGCCATTATTGGCGTGAGCATTACGGGCTTTGGTTTATTGGCTATTTTGGCTTTAGTGTTGAGTGGTGCTATTCGTCGTTGGTTAGAACCCATTCATCGTATGGTCATACAGATTAAAGCCATTGATAGTCAGCACTTAAATAAACGCTTAACCAGTCAAGCGGTTGGCGACTTGTCTTTACTAGAAGAAGAAATTAACGCCCTACTCACCATCGTTGATCATGAACACACTGACCTCAAACAAAACATTGACCAAGCCAATGCCGACCTCAACGAAAGTTTAGAAACCATGGAAGTACAAAATATTGAATTACGCATGGCGCGGAATGATGCCATCGAAGGCAATCGGGTAAAGTCCGAGTTTTTAGCCAATATCAGCCACGAACTACGCACACCGCTCAATAGTATCAATGGTTTCAGTCATTTATTATTAAAAATGCCACTGCAATACAAACAACGCGACTTTATCGAGACTATCCAAAAATCATCCAACAACTTGCTTGCCATTATTAACGATGTGTTAGATTTCTCTAAAATTGAAGCAGGGAAATTTTCACTCGAAAAACAACCGTTTTATATTGAAGATGTCATTTTTGAAGTATTAGACAGTTTATCGCCGCAAATTGGCGAAAAAGATTTGGAGCAAGTGGCTTTTATTTATGACGATGTTCCCAAAAAGATGATTGGCGATGCCTTACGCCTCAAACAAGTGCTCACCAATTTAGTCAGCAACGCTATTAAGTTCACCAAAAAAGGTGAAGTTGTTATTCGCGTGATGGTGGAAGATACTCGCAACTCCCATCATTTACTGAGAGTCAGTATTACGGATACGGGTATTGGCTTATCAAAATCCGCACAGCAAGATTTGTTTAAAGCCTTTCAACAAGGCAATCCTTCGGTCAGCCGACAATTTGGTGGCACAGGCTTAGGTTTGGTTATTTCCAAAAATATTGTCAAATTAATGGAAGGTGAAATTAGTTTTGATACTAACCAAGATCATGGCACTACCTTTTGGTTTACCTTTAAGGCTTGGGTCTGTCACGACCCTATTGAGGCTGATATTTCTCTGCCGCACAAAAACATACTCGCCTTAGAGCCTCATGAAAAAAGTGCCCAACTACTTAAAGCCACCTTATTTCGTGCTAATTCGACCATCAATGTCGTCAGCACTTGGGATGAGTTATTAGCAACCATAGATAGCGGTTATCAAATTTTATTACTCAATGGTCAATTATTAACCCATAACACACTCGACAAACTAGGGGAAATACGGGGTTTATTTGAGGGGATGATAGTTATTTTTACCCGTTTAAGTGACCTTCATATTGAACAAGCGGATTTAGAAAAACTGTCTATTTACTCACTAACTAAACCCATTAGACCGCGCACATTATTAACCCTCATTGGCCAAGGCTTATCGACAGCCAAATTGAATACCAGTTCCACTTTATCTGTTGTTGCCGCACCTACACCCGTTAACTTACATATTTTGGCGGTCGATGACCACCCTCTCAACTTAAAGTTAGTGTGTACATTATTAGAAGACTTAGGCATTGAAGTAACTATGGCAAAAGATGGACTTGAAGCCGTTGCCCAAACGCAAATGACGCACTTTGACTTAATTATTATGGATATACAAATGCCTAATATGTCTGGGCTAGAAGCGACTCAGGCTATTCGGCAATGGGAAAAAGAAGTAGGCGAAAGACAGCCCGTACCTATTATCGCGTTAACTGCCCATGCTTTAGCCGATGAAAAAGAACAAATGCTACAACATGGAATGAGCGATTATTTAACCAAACCCCTGCAAGAAAGCCAGCTTATTGCTACCATTGAACATTGGACGGGCGTGTCATTGCACGTAACACTCACAACAGATGCAAACAATCAAACAAATAAACCCTTAGCTTTAGTCGATTGGCAAGAATGCTTGAAATTAGCGGCAGGAAAAACCGACTTAGCACAAGATATGCTCAAGATGTTATTGAACGGCTTAACACTGCAACGGGAAAAAATTCTTAACTCACAACGGGAAAACAACTTTCCTGCCTTACTCGCCCATAGCCATTATTTACATGGTGCAACACGTTATTGTGGTGTACCCCAACTCAGAGCAGCCTGCCAAACCTTAGAAGTCGCCATCAAGAAAGCCTTAAAAAGCAAAGAGGCAGCGGAGAATATTTATGCGTCATTAACCCCCGTTATTGATGAGCTGGTGCGCGTGATCAGTGAGATGATAGCTTGGCGTGAAACCTCTGCTGAGGCTCACGTCATAGCTTAGCTTAGTTTAGTTTAGGACTAACGCGGTGCCATACGAATCGCACCATCTAAACGGATGGTTTCGCCATTCATAAAGGCATTTTCGACAATATGAACCGCCAATTGTGCATATTCACTCGGATAACCCAAACGTTTAGGAAATTGAGTCATCTCAATAAGCGGCAATTTGACGCTATCGGGTGCAGCATTCATTAACGGTGTATTAAAAATACCTGGCGCAATCGTGTTGACGCGCACACCTATAGTGGCTAAATCACGTGCTAACGGCAGGGTCATACCCACAACGCCACCTTTGGAGGCTGAGTATGCTACCTGTCCAATTTGACCGTCAAACGCAGCAACTGAGGCGGTATTGATAATCACACCCCGCTCACCATCGGCATTATCGGCGGTATTTTTGGCCATTTCGGCTGCCGTTAAACGGGTGACGTTAAACGTGCCAATTAAATTAACACCAATCACTTTACTAAAAATATCAAGCGGCATCGGACCATTTTTACCCACAGTACGCACTGCCGAACCAATACCCGCACAATTAACGGTAATATGAATCGCGCCAAATTGAGCGACTGTTTCGACAATAGCCGCTTGTACAGACGCTTCATCACTGACATTTACCCGACAAAATAAGGCATTAGTGCCTAACTCTGCGACAACTAAAGCACCTTGCTCGGCATTTAAGTCCCAAATAGCTACTTTTGCGCCTTTAGCTAGATAGGCTTGCACCGTCGCCAAACCCAAACCCGAGACACCACCCGTCACCACAGCAATTTTATTTTGCAGATTCACGTTTTACTTTCTCCAACAGTTTAGGACTTACGCGGTTATCGCTTATTTGCTCACA
>JBKJUH010000022.1:0-2969 GCA_046590075.1 Agitococcus sp. | reverse complement strand
CTAGCCCGCTAGGAGAGGGAGAAAAACGACTTCAACTCCTAACGACAACATAGCCTTGCTGACGCTTGAAATGCGTAAAAACTTAACATTAATTCCCCAAGGTCACATCAGCAATAGCGCAGTTTGCATTTTATCTGCCTGTGTCTGCGTACATTAGGCATAAGTTTTGCATCTTATGTATCAGGACTTTAGCTACACGATACTAAAGCTTGAGTTTGGTCAGGAGTTCAGGAGCAGAACACCGTCATGGATCGACATCTTCCAATTGCGTCTGCTTCATCTCCTCTTAATTCCTCCTTAGTCCATTTTTCTACTTCTGGTTGCCAGTCATGACCTATATAGGAATGTCAATATGAGCGGAATATCATCTACAAGCGGTTATTTAGGCAAATATCGGGAAATCATCATCGCTGTTGCGTTGTTTTTGGTATTTGACCTTGCCGTTCTGGTTCTAAATTTTTATGTCTCTTTTCAGATTTCGGCGAGTGCCGTTGAAATCAATCTGGCAGGCCGACAACGAATGCTGACTCAACGTATGACTAAGGAACTGTTGGTGACGGTTCAGGATCAGCGCGATAACGAGCCAACAGACAGCTCGCTGGAAGCCGTCGGCAAAAGTGTCAAACTCTTTGACCAAACACTGACTGCCTTTAAGAATGGCGGTTCGGTCATGGGCGGCAATGAAAAGATGGTGCAAGTTAATGCCATTGCCAGCCCTGAAGGTCAGGAAATTCTGGCGAAAGCGGATGAGCTGTGGCAGCCCTTGCTTGCGAGCGTCAATACGCTGCTAGCTAAGCCTGATGACGCCAATGCTTTGCAGGCAACAGTCGCTTATGCCCGTAAAAACAACGTCAATTTGTTGAAGTTGATGAACCAGCTCACCACCAAGCTGGAACAGGCGGCTAATGCCCGTGCGGATATGCTGCGCCAAGTGCAAACGGTGGGCATCGTACTGGCTTTGTTGAACTTTGCTTTTATCTTGTTTAAGTTTATCCGCCGCTTGCGTGAAAATGACCATAAAATCGAACAGGCTCAGACCGAAACCACTGAGATTCTGGCGACGGTCAAGGAAGGGTTATTTTTGCTTGATCACGACTTCACGATTGGCTCGCAATTTTCGGCATCACTGGCACATATTATCGGCCAGCCCGTCAAGTCGGGTGATGATTTCCGTGCTTTACTGGCAGCACTTATTCCCAGTGCGGCATACAAGTCGGCATGTGAATACATCCTGTTGCTGCTCGGTGATCGCGTCA
The DNA here is from genome assembly GCA_046590075.1 of Agitococcus sp. Classification (GTDB taxonomy): domain Bacteria; phylum Pseudomonadota; class Gammaproteobacteria; order Pseudomonadales; family Moraxellaceae; genus Agitococcus. The sequence continues at coordinate 1,713 of JBKJUH010000022.1, read as the reverse complement.
AGGAATCACTGGTACAAGACCTAAATCCTTTGGTCAATATGCCCGTCATGATCAACGGTCAACAGCATTATCTAACCTTGAGTTTCAACCGTTCGCTGAAAGATGGCAAAGTATCGCACTTGTTAGTCACTGTTTTTGACGTTACTGCACAAGTACAACTGGAGTTGGATTTGGCCGAAGCGCGCAAAAAAGCCAAGGCCGAAATGGAAGTGCTGCTGGAACTGCTAAAAATCAATCCAGCCACGTTGAAGCAATACCTGAGCCGTGCCGAGAAGGACTTACTGGGCATCAACGATCAGTTGCGCAACCTAGAAAGCACCCGCGATTACCGACGCACCATCAACCTGATTTTCCAGCAAGTCCATGCCCTTAAAGGCGAAGCGGCGGTACTAGGGCTGGCGATGTTTGAAGAGTTGGCGCACGAGTTTGAAGTGATGCTGGTCGATTTACGCAATAAGGGTACGGTGACGGGCAGTGATTTGCTGGCGATACCGTTCCCGCTCGATGAGTTTCTGCAACGAATCAGCCATGTCCGTGAATTGAGTCAACGCCTATCGGCTCTACAATCAGCGTTCCCAAGCGCAGACAGCGAAAGCGAACTGATTGGCAATATGAAGGCACTGGCTGATCGTATTGCTGCCGATCACGCCAAACAGGTCAATTTGACCACCGAACTGGCTTTGCTAGCGCAATTACCAGACGCTGCTCGCAACAGCATCAATGACATTACCTTGCAATTATTGCGTAATGCCATTGTCCACGGCATTGAAAACCGTAGCGAACGGTTGAAGCAAGCCAAGTCCGAGACTGGCAAGGTGCATATCAGCTTGCAACGGGTGGGTGAGGAGTTTGAGTTGAGTATGCGTGATGATGGCCACGGTCTGATTCCGCAAAAAATCCGTGACAGTCTGGTCAATAAAGGACTTTATAGTACCGCCCAAGTCAAAGAGCTGGATGATAACCAAATCATTATGAAAATCTTTGACTCTGGTTTCAGTACGGTGGGTACGGCCACCAAGGATGCAGGACATGGTGTGGGTTTGGACGTGGTTAAACACATGATTGGTCAATTGGGCGGCAGTTTACGTATCTCGACCAAAGAACATGTCTATACCCAGTTCAATATTCGCTTTCCCGTTTCAGGAGGAGTAGCCGCATGAAGCTCATGGTGGTCGATGACTCCAATATTATACGTTCACGTATCGCCCGTATCGCCTTGTTGCCGAAGTTGCGCGGCCTCAATGTCGTCGGGCTAGCGCAGAATGGTCTGGAGGCGCTAGAAGTGTGCAAAAAGGTGTTGCCCGATGTGGTAACGATGGATTTGACCATGCCAGAAATGGATGGCAATGCCTGCATCGAAGAACTGATTAACCGTTACCCCCATATCAACATACTGGTGGTGTCGGCACTCAGTGACAAAGCGACAGCGATTGATGCCTTACGTCGTGGTGCCAAAGGCTTTTTGTACAAGCCATTTACCGACGATCAACTGGTTAATGCACTGATTGAAGTGATGAGCTAAACCACTCTGGACTTACGCACTTCACCGAAGTTAGCGCGTTTTGTGAACTCAAAATCGTTGGCCACGATTGTTTATTGAGCAAATAAGCGCTAACCGCGTAAGTCCTAAACTAGGAGGATTTGATGAAAGAACTTGGCGAAACCGAGCTTAAAGTCTTTGTCGAGGCCGTCATCAAGTATTTTTCGATGACG
>JBKJUH010000367.1:0-10820 GCA_046590075.1 Agitococcus sp. | reverse complement strand
CGCCCATTGGGTGGAGCTAGAGCCTGATATCACCATTAAAGGTTTGAAGATATATCATCCTCAACAGGCTAATGTCGTGTTGCTAGAAATACCGCAGATTCATGTTGAGTTGGCTTTATGGCAAAGTCTATGGCAATGGGACTGGCGTTTAGATGCACAGCTTAAAGGCATTCGTTTACATCTCATTGAGCAAGCTTCGGGTGAGTGGGCGATTGAAGAACTGTTGGCGTTAGGGGAAAGTCGTCCTGAAGTCCGAAATACGGCAATAACATGGTTATTAAAGCAAGCAGAGTTACAGTTTAGTGATACCCAAATAACAGTTAAGCCCTATCAGCAAGCCGAGTTACTCCTGACCGATATACAGTTAAGCAATCGCAACCTCCGCAGTGACCATGATTTCCGCCTCAGCGCACATCTTAATCAACAGCCGATTAAGTTATTTGCCAATTTAGAGTCAGGAGTTAATCCCTTAACCCTGTCAACGTGGCGAGGCAAAGTTTACGCCAAGCTAACGCCACAATCTTGGGATAATTGGCTAACATCAATACCATTGCCGAATGGTTTGCTGGTCAATCATTTAACCGTGGGTGGCGAGTTTTGGCTGGATTTAAAGCAAGGGGCAATACGTCGTTTAGTGACGAAGCTTAATGCGCCTAATGTCGCCATTAGTCATCAAGCGCAGAAATATCATCTGCAACAGTTTCAAGGTTTAGTGGCGTGGCAGTCAGCAACATCGGGGCAATGGCAAGCCACAGCGGAGCATTTACAAGGTTTTATCAATCAACAAGTGCTTCCTGTCACCGCGTTATCGCTAGAAAAAAATCCACAAACCATTACGATTGGCGCACAAGATATTAATCTAGCCGCCACTGTGTTATTGGCACAGCAACTCAATATTGCGCCTGCGCTAAAAAAATGGTTATTCCAAGCCAAACCTTCAGGGCTGGTCTCGACGGTGTCAGTGCAATTAGGCGAAGATACAGCAGGTAAATTACAATTAAAGCAAGCAAGTGCCGTGTTTTCTCACCTTAATGTCTTAGCAACAGCCGAGTATGCAGGGGCTAAAAATATCAGTGGTTGGTTTAATCATACGCAACAAGGCGGCATCGCCTCGCTGCAAATTGCCGATGGCGAGTTGGACTTACGGCAAATTTATCGTGTTGCCACGCCGATAACACAATTAAACGCCATCGTAAAATGGCAATCATTAGCTGATGAATGGCGTGTCGCCAGTAATACCATTACCCTAAAAAATAACGATACTCATGGTCATGCCGTACTGAGTCTGACCATTCCTAAAAATGAACCCAATGCCACCAAAATGACCTTGTTGGCGAGTATGTATGACGGCAAGTTAAGCAGTGTTTGGCGTTATGTGCCGTGGCCGTCAGCAGGTGATGATACCTTGGCATGGTTAAAGTCGGCCTTAGTGACAGGTGAGATTGAACGGGGTGATTTTTTATATGAAGGTGTATTGATTGATACACCGAATCGTCCACCTAGCACCATGCAAATGAATTTTATCGTCAAAGATGGTGTGTTGGACTATGCCCCACAATGGCCAAAACTGTCGCAATTAAATGCCACGATAGGTATATACAACCGTAAGATGACCATTGAAGCCCATAACAGTCAATTATATGAGTCTATTGCCCATCAGGTGTTGGCGGAAATCCCTGATCTTACTCAACCTAAACTGCATATCAATGCGGATTTGGATACTACGGGTGAAGACATTCTCCGTCTGTTTCAAGAGACACCGTTAAAAGCAGAGGCGGGACGTGTGGCTGATTTATTGGCCATTAAAGGCGAAATTGCAGGCACCTTAAAGCTTGATATTCCTCTTGCTGAGCAGTCCAGTGAAGAAACTCACGTTAATGTCACAGCTGAGTTACTCGGCAACCCTGTGGTGTTGCGCCAAGCCAGTGATTTTGACTTGTGGCTAAGCGGCAATATTAACTATGAAACAGGTTTGGGTTTAACGAGCGAGCCTTTACTGGGCTTCTTTTTAGGTCAGCCTGTGAAGGTAAAAATACTCAGTGTTTTGGGCAATGGTGAGGTGGCAGCGGTGCAGATTAGTGCCAGTGGCAAACTAACGCCTGTAAATCTAAAACCGTGGCTGGGTGATTTGTCGCGCTCAATGTCTGGCGTAACGGACTACCAAGCCATACTTACTGTGCCCATTACCAATGATCCAGTTCATATTGCGGTTGACTCCGATTTGGCAGGCTGGAGTATTCATTTACCTGCACCGTTAGCCAAAAAAAATGAGCCGTTGACGTTTCATTTTGAAACGCAATTAGATTCTGAGAAACAACAAAGTGCGTATTTTATTTTAGGTTCACGTTTACAAAGCCGTTTTGCTATTGAAGATGGAAAAATCAGTCGTGCTCTAGTGCAACTAGGCACTGAGCAAATAATGGAAGTGTTACCAAAACAAGGCTTGTGGGTGAATGGCCATTTACCTTCATTAAGTATTGATGATTGGTTGCCGTGGCTTAGACCTCAGGCTAGCAATATCCAGTCTAAAAAAGTCAGTGCTGTGATACCCGAACTGCACAGCTTTAGTGTTGATGTCGATAAAATGTCATATATGGGTTATCTGCTCCATGATGTACGTTTAGGTTTAGAACCACAAGAAAATCAAGCATGGCGTTTGCAAATTATTAGCGATAATTTAAGTGGTGAAGCCATTTTTCCTCATAGTCCTCAGCAAGCAATGACCGTTAATGTGCAAACCTTAGCCTTGCCTTTTGCGATGGATGACAGTTACACCGCAAAATCCACTAAACCGACCGATGATTGGCTGATTCCGAAAATGAATCTTCATGTCGAAGATTTGAGTCTAAAAGCATGGCCAAAATTAGCCCATAGTCAGGTAGACACGCAGTTAATCCCCACCAGTAAAGGCATTCGTCTTAACAATATTATGGTCAAAAGCTCTGTGTTTAGCATTGAAGGAGCGATGGATTGGCAATGGCATGGCAGTGAAAATACCAGCTATTCGGGTCAAATAAATATTCCTAATATTGCCAATGTGTTCTCAGCATTTAATGCGGTGCCTGTATTAAATAGCCAACAAGCGGTAGCGCAATTATCATTAAATTGGTTGGGTAATCCGACTGATTTAAGTTTGGCTTCGCTGAATGGTCAGCTATTAGTGGATTTGAAAAAAGGGCGAATACTTAACTTAAACCGTACTGTCAGTCTGTCGCGCTTGTTGGGGGTGTTAGATAGTGACAATATTAAACGTCGCTTAAAATTTGATTTTTCTGATATTACCCAAAAAGGCTTGGCTTACGATGCCATTCATTTTGACTCAGATATTGAGCATGGGTTAATGACTAATCAGCTCAAATTTCAAAGTCCATCATTAAGCGCAAACGGTCAAGGTACTGTTAATTTAGTTGACACACATGTCGAACAGTTTTTTGACATTTCAGTACCCATGAGTAGCGCCGTGCCCTACGCGGCGGCAATTATCGCAGGGCCTATTATTGGTGGTGCATTAGTCGCGGCAGAAGCAGTATTTGATAATTCAATCACAAAAATGACGACTTTACATTATAAAGTCGCAGGTTCATGGCAAAATCCCACTGTCGAGCGGATGAAAAATCCGATGCTGCCGTGGCGTAAATGGTTTAAAGCGAAAACAAACAAAAAGAAAAAACACCATGAATATAAAAGTAGCGGCCATTCAACTGCAAAGTAAAGATAACCTGCACGACAATTTAGCGCATAGTGCCGCATTATTGGCACAAGCAGCCAAAGCCGGCGTTAAACTAGCGGTATTGCCCGAAAACTTTGCCATGTTTGCCGCAGGCGCACAGTTAGCCACAGCCAAACAACTACCTGAAATACACACATGGTTAGCTGAACAAGCGCGTCAACATCAATTATGGTTGGTAGCAGGCAGTGTGCCTTGTGCGCAGCGTCCCAATGGCGAGCCAGTCCCCAACAACAAAGTTCGCGCCAGTTGTTTTGTCTATAATAATTTGGGTGAACAAGTCGGTCGTTACGATAAAATTCACTTATTTGATGCTGCCGTGGCCGATACACAAGCCCAATACCAAGAATCCGCTACCTTTGAAGCAGGTAATGACGTAGTGGTAATTAACACGCCATTTGCTAATATTGGCCTGAGTATTTGTTATGATCTGCGTTTTCCGCAGTTGTTTCAGGCATTACGCACACAGGGCGCAGATATTATTGTCGTGCCAGCCGCATTTACGGCCACCACAGGCAAAGCGCATTGGCAAATACTGTTACAAGCGCGCGCCATCGAGAGCCAATGTTTTGTTATTGGCGCAGGGCAAAGTGGTCAACACAGTTCCTCCCGAACAACGTGGGGGCATAGCCAATTGATTAACGCATGGGGTGAAATTGTCGCAGAACAGCATCAAGAAGGTGAAGGGGTGGTGATTGCCGAGTATGATAAGCAACAACAACAATACATTCGTCAGCAAATGCCGCTTTTGAGCCATAGACGGCTATCCTAAAACGGTAAGCTGTCGTAAGATGAAGCCTAGTAATATTAGGTCAAAAAGACCCAGAATGGAGAGCCGTAATGAGCGAGAGCTTAGCAGACTATTTAGGACAAGTGCCCATTTTTTCGAATCTCACTTTGCCTGAGCTGCAAACTATCGAAAAGTATATGTTCTTTAATAAAGTAGAATTAGGTGAATTTGTCTTTAAAGAAGGTGAAAAAGGCGACTATGTCTGTTTTGTCATGCATGGTGCTTTAGATGTGATTAAATTAAATCAACACGCTCAACCCGTCGTGATTACCACACTCGCCAAAGGTAGTTCGATTGGTGAAATGGCGTTGATTGATAAGTTGACCCGTTCGGCTTCCGTGCGTGCTTGTACAACATCGGGTTTAATTGTCTTGACACGTAAAGGCTTTGAAATGATTTTGAAGTTACACCCCGATATTGGCATTAAAATTCTGAAAGGTATTTCGTCATTATTAAGTATTAACTTACGCAAAACCTCTGACAAATTAGCCGAGTTTATGCCGCCTTTAGCTTAAACCTGTGAATAACTGAGTAAAAAGGGCGTGTTTATCGCCCTTTTTTTATTGATGAATTTTTGAGTTATTTTTACCGTGTCTGATCTTTCTACGCCTGAACAGCAGTTTTTAGCCACTTTTACTGATGCCATTCAACAACAACGATTACTGAAATTAGTGTTGAGTAAATATCAAGGGCAAGAATCCGCGTTGCAGCGCGTAACCATCAAACTCATTATCTTGCGTGATGAACCACATTTGTCTTGGATTTATAGTTATCAAACCAATGACGTGACCAAAAATTATACGGTGTCAGAAGCTGGTGCTTTGGTCTCGCAGTTATTAGGCGCAGATTTCAAAAACGCCAATTTATTGACTACCGAACAAGACCTACAATTGAGTTTTAGTAAGAAGGGTAAAGCGTCGTTGTTACGTCATAAAAAGACCGCCAATGTGGATGTTGTCAGTAACGAACATAATCGCGAAAAACAACGTTTTTTAAGCCTAGACCGACCGTTTTTAATGGACTTGGGTGTCACCGACGAGCAGCAACAATTGATTCCTGTCATGTCGCGTAAATGGAAACAAATCAATAAGTTCATCGAGATTTTTCAACGAGCAATTACCCAAGCCAAACTTGATATTCAGCAGCCCATTCATGTGGTCGATTTTGGTTCGGGCAAAGGTTATTTAACCTTCGCTCTGCATGATTATTTGCGTCATAAGCTCAATAATGCAGCCCTAGTGACGGGTGTTGAGTTGAGAGATAACTTAGTTCAACTGTGTAATACCGCCATTGAAAAACGCCATATTGATGGTTTGATGTTTTATCAAGGCGATGTCCGAAGTTATAACCCTCAAGCCCTAGATGTGATGATTGCCTTACACGCCTGTGATGTGGCGACGGATTACGCAATTCATACGGGTATTCGATTAGGCGCAGCGGTGATTATGTGTGCGCCTTGTTGCCATAAACAAATTCGCCCACAGTTACATAGCCCGATGGTGTTAAGACCGTTGTTGCAACACGGTGTGCATTTAGGCCAAGAGGCCGAAATGTTGACCGATGGTTTGCGGGCTTTATTGTTAGAAGCCTGTGGTTATGAAACGCAAGTATTTGAATTTATTGCCTTAGAACATACCAGCAAAAATAAAATGATTTTGGCGGTCAAGCGTCAGCAGCCAGCCAAAAAAGCGGAGTTGCTAACACAGATTCAAGCGTTGAAAGATTTTTATGGGATTCAAGAGCAGTGTTTGGAAGGTTTGTTGAAGGCGGATGGTTTGATTGCTACATAGGTCATCAAAAGATGGATAAAGTATGCCAAAGATAAAAGCTTATTAAACAAGGGTGCAGCTAATGACTTCTATTATATGACTGCTCTGGTAAGAAAAACCTAGTTCGGTTTTTATTTACCCAAGCAGTAGGTGAGGCAGCTGGACGCTTCCGTTGTATTTGTGGGTATAGTTAAGCAATGCAGACTTTATTTCTACCCGTTCTTTTTGCCTTATAGAGTGCTTGATCTGCGTGTTGTAGTAGCGTGGCTAAGGTTTCTATGGGATACGTCGGTATGGCAATACCAATACTAATGGTGAGCGGTACTAAATGACCATCCTCTAAGGTAATCTGACTATTTTCAATATTTTGACGTAAACGTTCGGCGACTTCTTGAGCGTTTTCTGTGCTGGTTTGCACCAACATAATGGCAAATTCTTCGCCACCAATTCGCCCTGCAATATCGGTGTCACGCAAGGTATTTTTAATAATTTCGGCCACTTGTTGCAACACTTGGTCACCAATCGTATGGCCAAACGTATCGTTAATATGTTTGAAAAAATCAATATCACACATAAACAACGCTAAAGGTTCACGATAACGCCGACTACGATTCAGGGTTTTCTCGGCCAAACTCAAAAAGTGGCGACGATTGTTGAGCTGAGTTAATTCATCCGTAGTGGCCAGTCTTAATAATTCGTCCTCTAAGCGTTTACGTTCAGTGATGTCGGTGGACATGCCCAAAATAGCGTAAGTGTCGCCATTATCATTTTGTAATGTGACTTTCACCGACCAAAAATAACGTGGTTCTTGGCCAATCAGTTCAAAGACTTCCAAACCTGCAACTTTGTTACTGGTACTTAATACCTGATCATCCAAAATTTTAAAGTTTTCGACACTGGTTGTGGTAAAAAACTTTTCATCGGTTTGGCCAATTAATCGTTCTGGACCTAAGTTGTGTAACGCTGCAGTGGCAGCATTGACATATAAATAGCGGCCATTTGGTGACTTCATATAAATACAAGCACCAATATTATCTAACACGGTGACCAACAGTTCTTGGTTGTGGTGCAAAGCGCTTTCAATTTGTTTGCGTTCAGTGATGTCGGTTGAAATGCCACATAGGCCGCGAATTTGTCTTTTGTCGTCGTATAAAGGAATTTTAATGGTGGTATATATGCGTCGCTCTAACAGACTATTTGGGTTGAGTATTTCTTCACCTTCAACTTGTAGCCCACTCAATAACACTTGCTTGTCGTTATTGATGATGTTTTGTAGCGTGTCGGCAGAAAAAAACGCAGAGTCATCGCGGCCAACCAATTGCGCTAAACTGCAGTTAAATAATTCGCGTACCAGTTTATTGGCATAGGTATAGCAGCCGTGAATGTCTTTAATAAAAACATAAGCCCCCATGTTGTCGAGAGCATCGGTCATGTCTTTCAGTTGTAGGGCTAAGTCTTTGTTTTTGAGTGAGTGTTCATTCGTGATAAAGCGATTGGCATAAAGGAGTAAAGTGTCTTTCCAGTGTTCAATAACACTCGCATTTATTCCTGTTTTTTGGGCAATATTGGCTACAGGAGTACCTTGAAGCAGCTCGATAACTAACGATATATAAAGGTCTGTCGTTTGTGGGCTGTTCATGATAGTTCCTTTACCCTTAAACGGGAGTTCTATACTATTTGCGATGTGCAGTATTTTTGTTGATTGTCATGTCGTATCCCGTTTATTAAATCTAACATGTTAGGCTTTACGAGTGTTAGAGTTATTAGTCATCCATCAGTTCGCCATAGATTGTCTAACAGTTTGTCTTGGAAATGTCATTGTATCTTCATGTAATTAACATTTTAGTTTGCGACTCTGTCACTAACGTAATCGGATGGTAGTCAAGAATATGCAAATAAATATCAATACGCCTCGTACATCAACAATATTAGTTGGTGTTGGCTCTGCTATCAAGCAAGCTAAATATATTGCGCAAATTGCCCACTCGAATACCAGTATTCGTGCGGCTCAACGACTCCGAGCTGAGGTGTTTTCGCGTGAATATGGTGTATATTTTAATCACCCTCAGGGCTTAGATATTGATAATTACGACCATTTTTGTAAGCATATTAATGTTTATGACACGTCTAATGGCCGTTTGATTGCCACAACTCGGCTACTCACAGCAGAGAAGGCACAACTGGCGGGCGGATTTTATTCGGCACAAGAGTTTGATTTAACACATTTATTGTCTAAATTAAATGGCCGTATTTTGGAAATAGGTCGGACGTGTGTGCATCCTGATTATCGCTCAGGTGCAGCAATTACTGTATTGTGGTCGGCATTAGCTGAATATTTAGTGGCGGAAGATTTTTCCTATTTAATCGGTTGTGCATCTATTCCTTTAGCGCACCGTGGCGAAAATTTTACCGCGATTGTCGATAGTCTAGCTGACGAACACTTTATTGCTCCTGAAATGCGTGTGACACCTAAGTTGGCCGTTCCTCGCGCAGATATAGCGACGTTAGCAGCAAAAGTGAGTATGCCGCCGTTATTAAAAGCCTACTTGCGGATGAATGCAAAAATCGGTGGTGAAGCCTGTTTAGACAAAGACTTTAACTGTGCCGATATGTTTATTTTGTTAGATGTGGCGACGCTGGCAGGCCGATATGCCCAACGATTTTTGAAAACAGCCTAATGACAGTTGCCCATAAGGCTTCTATCATGCTCGACTCTCTTTTTATTTTGTCAGAGCAGTGGCTTATGTGGGAACGTCGTCAGGTATTTAGCCAAAAATTAAAGCAATATGCCAGATTAGCGCGAGTCGGTTTGCATATTGGCGAGGGCTTTGTGTTAAGTGCCGTCTCGGGCGCATTGTTTTTTCCGCATAAAACATTCCAACAACCTGTGATTCAATTTTGGCAAAAACGCTTTTGTCAGGTCATCGGCATTGATATGACTGTGCATGGTCAGCCCGATCCGCGTCCTGCGTTGTGGGTCAGTAATCATGTGTCTTGGTTAGATATTCCCGTGATTGGTGCCAATTTCCCTGTTTATTTCTTGTCGAAATCAGAAGTGGGTAATTGGCCTATAGTCAGACATTTAGCCAACGCAGCAGGGACGTTATACATTAAACGTGGTTCAGGTGATGCCAATGGTGTCGCTGACCAGATTGCCAGTCACTTAAATGTCGGCCGTTCGGTGTTGTTTTTTCCCGAAGGCACAACCACAGATGGTCAGCAGTTAAAGCGATTTTTTCATAAGCTTTTTCAAGCCGCGTGTATCACAGGGGCAGATATTCAGCCTGTCGTATTATGTTACCGTGATGAGAAGGGTGAGTTACACCCAGTTGTCCCTTTTATTGGTGATGATGAGTTTGCTACGCACTTAATGGATTTACTCGCAGAAAAGCATATTGCTGTTGAGTTGCTGGTATTGCCAAGAGTCAGTGTTAATGGCCGTAATGAGCGCACCTTAGCCAAAGACTTACAAGTGATGATGGCGGATGCGTTGTTGAAGTTACAAGAAGGGAAGATTTGAGCAGTAGGGCGAATGGATATTCGCCCTAAACAAGCAGCTTGATTTACTGATAACGCGACAGTTCAAACGCATCATGTGCGCTAAATAATTGCACTTCACCATGTGTCGATTGGGCTAACGCCTGTAAACGCTGCAAGTTATGCACACGGTCTTTGTTATTCATCGCCAAGCCACGTTGAAACACTTCTAAACCAATCGGGCAGCTAGGGTTGCTACTCATTTGATTATGATGGAAATAGGCATCACCACAATGTAATAACCAGCCATCTTCACTATTCACGGCAATACCACTATGACCTCGTGTATGGCCAACTAATGGTACGAGCAGAATTTCATCGTCTAATTCAGGAATTGCCCGAATACTATCAAAACCATGCCAATGGTCACCTTCAGTTTCGTAAGTGACCCATTTAGGATTGTGCGCCCATTGATGCGGTTTGTAGCGTGATTTTTCACGGAAACTAGGATTCATTGCCGCCCGTAATTCAGGGGCAAAAATATGCACTTTTGCTTGAGGGAAGTCAGCTAAACCGCCTGCATGATCTACATCTAAATGCGTCACTAAAATGTGACGTACATCTTCAGGTTTAAAGCCTAAGTCTTTGATTTGTAAAAATGCAGTTTCACGGTAGTCGGCAGTAGGGCGAACAGCAGCCATAAATGCATGGCCTAAACGTTTGGTAGGATTGCGCGTGTCTTCAATACCTAAACCTGTATCAACCAACACTAAACCATCATTACTTTCAATCAACAAACAATGGCAGACTAGGTGGCCACTATCGGATAATTTGCCATAACCATTAATGAATGGCGCGCCATGAGGACACATGGTGCCACAATTTAAATGATGAATTTTTAAAGCCATAGCCTACTTCCTCGTAAATTACCGTTCGACTATAGCATATTCACGCAATGTCCAAACGAGGTTTTGCGAAAGTCATCGAACTCAGGCATCATAAGTGATATTTAACAAATAGATTAACGACTCTACTAATTGGGCAGCAACAATGAAGC
>JBKJUH010000291.1:0-2987 GCA_046590075.1 Agitococcus sp. | reverse complement strand
AGTTAGGCAAGTTAACCCTCAATGTTCCGTTAGCAACCATGATTGAAACACAGCAAACTGACAACAACTTACACATTCTACCCATTACTTTGCCACACATTTATGCGCTATCCACACTGGAAAATCATCACCATGACCCTTTTGACCGATTATTGATTGCTCAAGCAATAGCGGAGTCGATGATGATTATTACTGTTGATAGTAAAATTAAAGCCTACTCAGTCATGACCAATCTTTAACCCACACTCATTCATTTTACTTCTGCAACACCAACGCCCGATCATACAAGGCATTTTTTTTATGCCCTGTGAGTTCCGCCGCTAATTGTGCCGTCGCTTTGACAGGCAAATATTTCAACAGCTTCACTAATAACGCATCCACCTCTGCCTCAGCGGCTTGCCCTGAATTGACAGGCGCACCCTCTAGCACAAGGACTATTTCGCCACGTTGCTGATTAGAGTCTTGCTCAACCCAAAGACACAACTCGGATAACGTCACTTGTTTAATGGTTTCAAAGGTTTTGGTAATTTCCCGCGCGAGTACGACACGTCGCTCGCCGCCAAAAATCGCGTTCATATCTTGCACACATTCCAAAATACGATGCGGTGCTTCATAAAAAATCAGCGTCCGTGTTTCATGTGCTAAGGCTTGCAACTGCGCTTGTCTCGCGGTTGTTTTTGCCGACAAAAAACCTTCAAAGGTAAAACGGTCACTCGGTAATCCTGCTGCCGATAATGCGGCAATAGCGGCACACGCACCGGGAATGGGAATGACTTGGACATTGGCTTCATGGGCGGCCGCCACCAAGCGATAACCAGGATCACTAATCAACGGCGTGCCTGCATCAGAAATCAAGGCGATATTTTCGCCTGCGAGCATCTGATTGATTAAGCCTTGCACTCGCCCTGCTTCGTTATGGTCATGGACAGCCACAAGCGGCGTATTAATATCTAAATGTTGTAAAAGTCGAGCGGAATGTCGTGTATCCTCTGCCGCGATGCGTGCCACTTGCGCCAAAATTTGGATAGCACGTCGGCTAATGTCATCTAGGTTGCCAATTGGGGTGGCAACCACATAAAGTACGCCCGTCATGTGTAGGAACTCGGTTATGTCGTGGACTCATCATTGCGCTGTTGCTTTAGTGCTCACAACAGCATCTTTGTCTGCCTTAGCAGCAAACATCAGCATCTTGTTACCCTTAACAGGCGCAACAGCCAAGGCATCAGAAAGTATTCGTGATGGCTTGTTATCAGGCTATTATCAGGCTTTAGCGGCTGATAAGGCTAGTCCTACCCTGCATTTTTACGACACCACGCCTTATCCTGACTTAAAACCCTTATTAGACATTGCTATTAGCGAAGAAACGTCGCTCATTATTGGCCCATTACTCAAAGAACACCTCAGTCAATTACTTGAGCATTCTCCCGATGTGCCTGTATTAGCCTTAAATCGCGTCAATAACGCCAATGGTGGTGGTGTTTGGCAATTTGCTTTAGCCCCCGAAGAAGAAACTCTGCCTTTAGTGATGATGATGCGTAAAGCAGGCATTCAACGAGTACGCACCTTAATGCAAGCCGATGCCAACAGCGAACGTTTACGCCAATCTTTTGAGCAAGCTTGGACAGCACAAGGCGGAGAACTATTGTCCGTCTATCTTTTAACACCTACCGATAACGACGGACTAACCAGCAGCATTAAAAAATTACTAGCAGAACCACATACGGCACAATCCCAAGCTTTTTACTTGGCAAGTCCGCAACTGGCTCTTTATGCCATGCCTTTGTTAAGTTTTTATCAACGCAACCCCATTCCCGTTTATAGTGGCTCGGCCAGTTACGATGCCGACAAAAGCCAACTCGAACGCCAAGACCTCAATGGCTTACACTTCTGCGGCTTGCCGTGGCTGATTACGCCACAAAAATGGCCAGAAACCAGTGAAGGCTTAAATGGCAATAAAACTAATACCGACCGCTTTTTTGCCTTTGGTGCCGATGCTTGGACAATCAGTCAACAATTGACTAGTACCAAAAAACACCCTATTACTGGCCGAACAGGGCTACTTAATTTAATTGATGGGCAAGTACAACGTACGCCTATTTGTGCGGAAGTCATTGATGGCAAAGCCACTATCCCCCAAGCAACAACTGGGATTAGCCGCTGAAAATGCGGCTTGTCACCACCTAAACGCTCAAGGTTTGCGCTTAATTACACGCAACTTTCACGCGAAACAAGGTGAAATCGATATTATTATGCTCGACAAAAACACCTTAGTTTTTGTTGAAGTGCGTTTTCGTAGCCGAAACGCGTTTGGTGATGCTGCCGCTTCGGTCACACGCAGCAAACAACAAAAAATTATTGCAACTGCGTATTACTTTTTGCATCATAATCCACAGTACCATAACCTATCCGCTCGATTTGATGTCGTCGCCATTCACCCTGAAGGGCAAGACTGGCATATTGACTGGATTCCTGCTGCATTTTTAACAACTTAGTACTTACGCAATTATCGCTATTTGTGCACATTTCAATTGTTTTTAACGATTTCATGCTCACAAAACGCCGTGTTCAGTGCAATGCCTAAGTACTCAACTTAATGATTTTTAATAGTGGTTTTAACATGAATAAATTAATACTGAGTGTGATGATAACGGGCTCTATTTTTTTGACAGGCTGCGCGCAAATGATGGCCGCCGCGTCTGGCTCAGAACCTGTTGGTGCAACGGAAGGTCAGCGCACGCTCAGTCAACGTATTGAGGATGCGAGCATTGAACGCACAGCCAATATCAATCTCTATAAAATCGACCCTGAATTCAAAAATATGCATGTGTCGTTTATGAGTTTTCATAGCAATGTGTTAATTGCAGGGCAAGTGTTGACGGCCAAACAAAAACAACTCGCCGAAGCAACTGTCAGTTCTATGCGTGAAGTTAAACAAATTCATAATGAATTAGTCGTCAATCCCATGATTAACTCGTATTTGACACGCA
>JBKJUH010000163.1:0-2694 GCA_046590075.1 Agitococcus sp. | reverse complement strand
TTTATAACCTAACTGCGCTAACTCACTATAAAATTGATGATGATTAGCCGATTGTAGCCATTCTAAGTCGCTGTGACACATGCCGTGTAAAAATAACACATGACCTTTCGCGGGAGCGTGCACCCAAGTCGCCATATCTAAAAGCTCACCATTTTCACTGCGGATAGTCATGGGAGTGGCAAGGGGACTATCCCAACTTTCTAATTTATCACCACAAACCCCATTGAGTGCGGCTTGGGTACGGATGGCTAACGGTTGATTAAACTCGGTTTGATGAGCAGTATACATTCGACTAAATTTGGCAATTAACGCAAAACTGCCTGCAACAATTCGATACGGAAACGGCGCATGACGGGCATTTGCTTGATGCTCTTTGTTTAGAGGTGAGGGTAAATAGGTAATGGTGCTGTGCATTTCGGCCACTAAATGAGTTAACTCTTGTGCACTACGCATGGCTAAGTGAATAATGGCACTGGCTGCTTGCGCTGCATTGCTTGAGATTGGTTTTTCGATAGTGGTTGTTTCGGGCAAGTGCGTCATGATGCTTCCTATTTAAGTGTACATATGTACACTAATTTAGAAGGTGATGGATGTTTTGTCAAGCAGCTTAATGAAAATACACCAAGACACAAGGTGTACGGTCGTGCATATTACAGCCATTGCCTGCCACCAAACATTAACAGTCAGTCCGTAGCGTATTATTTAACAAAACATCGGCAATTTTTCATGGCTCATGGTTATAATCCATCTTTTAATGTAGCCATAATTGAGAGATGTGTCGTGATTAAAGTCGGTATTGTTGGTGGTACAGGTTATACAGGCGTTGAGCTGCTACGGTTATTGGCTCAACATCCGCATGTTCATTTGCAAGCAATTACCTCACGAACCGAGTCAGGTATTCCTGTCTCTCAAATGTTTCCTAATTTGCGTGGCCGTGTTGATGTCGCTTTTAGCGAACCAACGGTCGAAAATCTCAGCACTTGTGATGTCGTGTTTTTTGCCACACCCAATGGTGTCGCCATGAAACAAGTGCCTGAACTATTAGACAAAGGCGTAAAAATTATCGACTTAGCGGCAGACTTTCGCTTAAAAAATCCTGCTGAATGGCAACAATGGTATGGTATGGCTCATGCCAGCGAAAATCTGTTAGCCGAAGCCGTTTATGGTTTACCCGAAGTCAACCGCGAAGCCATTAAAACAGCCCGTTTGGTGGCTAATCCAGGCTGTTATCCTACTGCTGTGCAGTTAGGTTTTTTACCCTTATTAAAAGCAGGTTTAATTGATAGCCAAACCTTAATTGCCGATGCCAAGTCGGGTGTTTCAGGCGCAGGTCGTAAAGCGGAAGTGCCAACATTGTTTGCCGAGGCGGGCGATAGTTTCAAAGCCTATGGTGTTGCAGGTCATCGCCATCTACCTGAAATTAAACAAGGTTTAGCGAGTATTTATGGCCAGCCTGTTGGTTTGACTTTTGTCCCCCATCTATTGCCATTAATTCGCGGTATTCATGCTACGTTATATGCCCGTTTAACTGCGGATGTTGCTGATATTCAAGCCCTATACGAGCAAGCCTATCAACACGAAGCCTTTGTTGATGTTATGCCAGCAGGTAGTCATCCTGAAACACGTTCGGTGCGTGGTGCTAATATGTGTCGTATTGCCGTGCATCGTCCTCAAGGGGGTGACATGGTGGTGATTCTTTCCGTCATTGATAATTTGGTCAAAGGCGCGGCAGGGCAAGCCGTACAAAACATGAATATCATGTTTGGCTTGGATGAAAGTATAGGCTTAAATCAAATTGCCTTGTTGCCTTAATCGTTTCGCTTGTAGGGTGGGTTTCAACCCACCTTATTATTTAAGGAAAAAATAATGTGGAATACAGGCCGTCGGCAAAAAATAAAAAACTATGTAGGCGCACCCATTAGCGCGCATTTGGTGGCATGGAGTTTAACGGCTATTTTGGGTTTGGGCGTGAGCGCAGGTATCGCCTTTTATTTTGGCTATGATTATGGCTTGCAGTCAGTTGGCGCAAGTGCAGGTGAAGTAAAACAACTCCAAGCCAGCACTTTGCAACAGCAAAAAGCTATTACCCAACTCAATAATGACCTAGTGGCACTCAAACAAGACCGCGATATCGCCATACAAACCGCACAAAAACTGCAAGAAGATAATAAAAATCAATTAGCCAGTGTCTCTGATATGCAGGAACAAATCATGTTGTTCCAACGATTACTCGGCGCAAAAAATGTGAATAATGCGTTATCTATCGAAAATATCGTCTTTAAAAAAATAGCAGATAATCAATATCAATATCGATTGTTACTCACCCAAGTCACTAATAATCAAAGTGATATTATGGGTAAAGCCTCCATCCGTATTTTAGGTATGGGCAAAAACCAAGTGATTAATGCCATTCCTGTTGATTTTAAGTTTCAGTATTTCAAAAGTGTATTGGGAACAGTGACTTTGCCTATGGGTTTTCAAGCCGATAGTATTGAAGTGACAGTACAAGCGACAGGCAAGAAAGCGACGAATATAGTCAAACGCTTTAAGTGGGAAGTGGCGACACAGTCGGGTATGTTAATGTGAGTTTCCAATCGGTCAACATCTTATTTGCAAATTGAACTATAGCCGAATCCGTCAACTCCTTGTAGCATCTAAACTTTGTGACTTACGCGGTTATCGCTTATTTGCTCA
>JBKJUH010000133.1:0-2656 GCA_046590075.1 Agitococcus sp. | reverse complement strand
TCCAGCCGCTGCAATCTGCTTCGCTTTAGCATCATATTGCTCAAGATGGCTTACCAACGATGCCGCAACATCAACAGCCTCTTCGTAGGAAATTTCATCAGCGGCAATACTAATTTTGACGGTACGACTCTGGTACGGAATAAGAGCCACGCCGTCGCCATCAATCCCGAGCGTAACTTCACCAAGCGTTTCGTGCCTCATAACTAATTTCCATTTGCTGCATAACTACCCGCGTAAGGCGCAAGCACCCACAACAAAATTAACAACTGAGATTACCTCAGAACCATCAAAAAAAACACAATAATCGGCTGGGTGTTTGTCGCACTTGACGTGAAGTTAGGCAAGTACACGGCACTACTTAAGCCATCAAAAATCAATGATGCTTAAACTTGTTATGCATTTTCGGCTAACATTTTTATTATATCGTTTGCCTTCTCATTCACTTCTTCAGCAATTTCAGTTTCTGTAGGTGTTAAAGCAATACGTAATATTTCTGGCTCTAATTTTTTGATAATGCTAATTTCAAGCAAAGGAAGTAAATGAACAATTACGTTGTACTTCCAAATTTCATCTTTACTGTTCAGCACTTCGGAGATTGGCTCAATCAAATCAATACCATATTTACCCAAAACATTCATGATTGGAAGCGCAACAGGCCAATTGACATCTTGAACCCAAGTTAGAAGCTCTCTAATCTTTGGGCGTACTTCTGCATATGATGATTTTTGTAAAATTTCACACGAGTCTAAATCAAATTTGTCATTTGGTATAAATTTCATGTATGCCTAACTACTCGCGTAAGGCGCAAGCACCCACAACAAAATAAACAAAAACTCAGTAATCACTGAATTAAAAAATTGCCCCGTAATTGGCTGGGTGCTTGTCGCACTTGACGCTGAAGTTAGAGTATTATTAACAATTCATTTTTTTGATTACACGATGTTAATTTTGAGATAAATTCTGATAATGAAGAGTCTAGCTCAATACATCCGAAATCAAAATCGAAATAATTAATTTTTCCAAAATTATCTTCTCTACTACCAACACAAATTACAGTATTTGCATAAATTTCTGCAAATGGTTTTATATTATATTCATTTGTATAGGGTGCAAAATATTCAGATATATTATCAATTTCATTTCGAGAAAATATTTCAGTTATTTGCAGCCATTTATCAGGAATTTCCTTTTTTAGAATTTCGTATCGTTTAACATCAATAAATTGACCAACAAAAATGGTTTCAGAACCATTTTGCCACAAACATGATATAAGGTTTTTAATTTTTTTATTCATTCAAACTCCATAAACTCTAACTACTCGCGTAAGGCGCAAGCACCCACAACAAAATCAACAACTGAGATTACCTCAGAACCATAAAAAATTGCACAATAACTGGCTGGGTGCTTGTCGCACTTGACGCGCAAGTTAGCCAATTACAGCTCGCAATAACGCTTCTTGAGCCCAAGAATTCAAACTTTTACCTTGAGACTCTTCCAACATAGCAACTCGTAAGCGAATATTAGTGTCAAGGCTTTGCATTTTTATGTGAATGCGATCGATGGAATGTAGTAACCACATCATTCACGCGAGTCATTATCCTGTATCGTTTGCGCCCCAATAGCCACAAAATTAGCAGCGTTACTGCTCTTTGGCAAGCTTGATTCTTTCTGCCAGCATTGATGAATTTCTCTTTTCTCTAAATCGAACGGCATCCATGAGTCTGGCGCAATTTCCGTCCATTGCATTGGCTCTTTACCACAATATTTACATGGAAATATGAACTTCCCAACTCGAGGTGAGAAACCAGATGAACTCTCCATTTGAGCCTCCTCGCTAATTGCGGCTAATGCATGAATCAAGCCGTGTCGCGAAGCGGCATCAGCTTAACTAAGTGTTGTCTTAATCAGAATTTTTCAACTCTTAGGCTTGAAATTACTTCATTCCACTTATCAGCGAAATTGAAACTAGAACTTGAGATGCAATTATTATGGTAGTGAACGGCATATTTTAATCGGAGTACCTCAATTTGACTTTTAAAATTATCACAGTAAGAACCAAAGATTACAGCCATAATTAGTTCAGAAGTCTGTAGCCCAAAGTGAGCCTCTAGTGCTGGCATAACCTTCGTTTCGAGATAAATAATTCCTTGATTGGGCTTTCCAACATAAGACTTCTCTGAGCGCCTTCCTTCATACTCTATTTCATATAGGGAGATAGGAAAATTTGAGGTTACTTGCTCAACCAAGCTGTTGTATGAAAGCATTTTGTCATACTGCTCAATAACAAACCAATAAATATCTTGTTCGGTTGGGAGTTTCACAATAAGGCTCTTGGAAACATCAAACGCCATAGAAAAAATCTCACTATCATTTTCTGGCGGTTTCGGGAGATGAACATCGCCAACAATGAATCCGCCAGAAGTACTACCGAATAAGTCATTAATTTTCACAATGGTCTCCAGTTGGTTGTTATTAGGTACCGTTGCCCCAAAGTGCTCATTGAGGATTTTGGTTCTGAAATGGCTAACTTAGTATTAGCCAACGTAAATAACTTGTTGGCTAAGCTGGGGACGGTTCACTGATGGCAATTACATCTGTTATGTCGGATATTCCCCTATTAACCTGTGAAACTTTACTTTCTGTTGCTGAGTCTGAT
>JBKJUH010000095.1:0-13497 GCA_046590075.1 Agitococcus sp. | reverse complement strand
CCGCAATCACAATTTTATGTTTGTGCGGTAATGTGCCAAGCCAGTCATCAAACTCTTGAATTTCGTTGACTGATCCGTACTCGGTCATATCGCCTGCATGAATCAAAATATCACCATCGGGAATGGTTAATAAGTCATGTAGCCCATGTGTGTCACTGATGATCACAATTATAAGTGGCTGAACCATACAAATTTCTACCTTAGATTTTTGTTTCGTATTGGTATGGGGTGCGCGTTTTAATTTTAAAATAAGCAAGTACAAGTTCGGCTATATTTTCGAAAGTAATTTCAGAATTGCTTATCTAAGTTTGGGCTACTTGAGCATAAAAAGGCTCTCCCGCTAAGTGACCATAATTAAGATTGAGGATTCTGCCATCTGATTTAGTTGTGCACATACGAAACATAAATTATTTTCAGCCGATCTATCAATTTAACGTAACCGTCCAACGGCCTCGCTTTTTTCTTTTTTTGACGACAGCCAAGCATTATCTGATGGATTTGATCATCTATGGCGTCGCGTTTACTTGCCTGATGATCTTGCTGATCACCGCAAACACCCTTCTTAATGATCGGCATTTGCATCTATCCGTGACAGTGGATGACCAAGAAATCGTGCTGGTAGATTTAAGAAAAAATCACTAAGTATCCTCAATCGCACAACACAGGGCAGCTAGGTTTTAGCGGCTCTGTGTTTGCCGCCAGACCCCTTAGCCATTGCCAGCCTTAAAATGCAAACCCATGACCGACCACCCGATAACACTCACTGACGACAGGTACAGTGAGAGGTAGAGAGAGTCGCTGATCCGATGGTTTCATCCCGTTAATGGTTTTTACAATACTCCGCCAACGCTGAACGCAGCGTCTTTAAATTATCTTTTTACTGGGCGAAAATCGCGTCTAATGCAGGCGCGGTCGTTTTTAAATGCAAGTCGCTACACATACAGCAATACCAACAGCTCTGATCAAAAAATAGTAGCGACCACATAAAATAATGACGAAATTTTGCTAAGTTTAACAGCCTGAAAATTTTGTTAAATTGACATTTTTGACAAAAATGACACTTCCTCTTTGGCACTAAAATACACCCATTGAAACCGTCGCCATGATTCGCCATCGACACGCATGATTGACCTACGGTTTTGCTTTTGGGGGAGCCGCGAAGCGGGGGCCAGGACTCGCGTCCGCAGCCACATCGTGTTCCTAAACACGATGCAGGGGGAGCCGCTCACGTGGCCTCCGACAGCCAGAGGCGTCGTCGGAAGGCAGGCCCGCCCAAGAGGGCTGATAGTGAGTGGGGGGCAAAGCCCCGGGATGCCAAGTGGAACGCGGCTACCCCTGTCGGGCATCGCAAAGGCGATGTACTCACGCAGTGAGTAGGTCGGCCCGTTCAGGGTCGAAAGCGGCGCTAGCGGCTTCAAACGAAATAGACTACGCTAGTAGGCTTTGCAGTGTAGCCACCGACAGGGGTAGCCGCGCAGCGCGCGGGCATCCCCCACAAGATTCCTTAGAATCGCCGTAGCCGCTATGGCGGCGCGAGGGCAACGTTGAGAGTCAGACAGGTCGTCCAGACTTGGCAGTCATGGGTTTGCGCCCCTAGGCGTCAACGCGTAGAGTTGCCCATGACGGTGGCTCTCATAAGGCGCAGTCTTGCAGAGCAAGACGTAGGTATTTCATTCCTCTTATTATGTTTTATTTCATGTATCTATTTTGAAAATACATATGAAAGAAATTATGATAAAATGTACGACACTATCAGTACGAAAGAAAAGATAACATGGATTTAGTCTCGTCGCGAAAAACGGTCAATCCTCATGATTTTTTAGACGGCCAATCCCCCCAAAATCGAGCGAAAGAAAATCTTAAAAAAACCTTAGATTGGATTTATCGATCGGGGCTTTACAACAGAAAAAGTGATTCATTTACTGAGCGGCCAAAAAGCCCATACTTACGCAAAAAGCTTAGTGAATCGCGGCTATCTTGTCGAAACCAAGACTATCACAGGTTCGCCTAAATTCTTCTATACCCTTTCTGAAATTGGCTTACAAGCGGCAGAACGAAATGCATTGGAAGTATACGAGTACAAAGAAAGTAATGCTTATAAAGTGAATCAAGCGTTGATTCGACATCATGTGCTTGCGCAAATTGCGACGTTTAAAAACTTAGAGAGCGGAAAAATAGTTGACTTTTTGACAGAGCGACAAGTCAGTTCATCCGTCTATAATAAGTTCAAAATTCCCGATGTGATTTGGCAATTAGAAAACGGCCGAAGCATCGGCGTAGAGGTGGAGTTATCCGCTAAATGGTCACGAAAATTAGATGATTTTGTCTTGCGGATTCATCAAGCATTAGACAGCAAACTGTACCATTTTTTTTTTCATTGTAACGGATTCTCCAGCGATTCAAAGTCGCTATGAAGCAGCGTTTAAACAGCCTGCGGTGAATCGTTGGCAAGAAAATAATCGTGGCCATTATCATATTGTTGAGCAAATTGACCTGCCGCCGACTCTAGCTAAACTACTCGCTTTTAAATTAATGCAGGACGAATAATGCTTAAAAGTTTCGTTACTGTTGCCGTAATATTCCTCAGTTTGCTACTGACTGGTTGTCCTCAAATCGATGTTAATCGTGCTCCTCAGCCATTAGATGAGAAAGTTGATGCAGGTAAAATGGACTGGCTTTCGCCTAATATCCCCGCACTCAACCTCGCGTTAATGGCTTGCGTAGTTCAAGATAAAAAGCATTTTGAACAAGAAAAAGCACTACAGCAGACTGTGCCAGACATCTTTAAACCCGCCCCTATCTTGATCACTAAAAGTCCACGTTGTGACGATCGCCAACAGGAAGCAGAAGATTTATAGCAGGCGATTGAAACCTGTAAAGCGAATAGAGAGTGGCAAATTCCACGTTGTTTAGCGTTAGATCAGTGGATGCATGCGATAGCAGACGGGGAAAAAGAACGTGAAAATGGGGTCAATGTCTATGTCTTACGCTATACCATGACTCAATATTTCCATTTTATTCAGCCGACCATCATCGAACTGCCGTACTCGCCATTTTGGCTGCCTGCCAATCCCTACTTAGCTGCAAATTGGCAAGGGCAAGATCGAAGGGCAATCATGCATCGAGATATCCCTTTCTTTTTTTAGATTCCCAAGCTCTTTATACTGATTGTATTAGCTCTGTCAGCCATTGTTTTTCGCGAGAAAATAATCAATTTGTATCGACAATGGGACTACAAACGGCAAAAAAAGACGGAAGAAAAGCAATACCTACAACAAAGCCACGAGCGTGAAATGACCGAAAAATTGCGGCAACAGGAGCAAGCCGAACAACGCAAAATAGACGAAGAACGACTTGAGCGCATCAAAGAACAGCACGCATTAGATGAGCAATTACAGCTAAAAAAAGAGGCCGAAAAGCTAAAAAAAATGGACGAAGAAGCCGCGGAAATAAAGAAATTGCTAGACGATAGTTTTAATTTTTAATCATAAACTCGTCTATTGTCATACGCGTTGATAAATTAATAAAAAAAATCAAAAATCCTCTTTAGTATTTTAAAGAGGCTTTTTGATGAAATTTAATCGCATATAAAATTGATAGGGATTATTTATGGATGATTCATATTTCTGATAAATAATATCTTTAAAATTTCACTATGAAAATGCACCTTCTTCCGATCAGAAATAATACTAAAAATAATAACATTGTTTGTTCAAACATTTAACGTCCAATAGTCAATACGGTCGTCAATGAAATAAATCCATAAAATAGCGATAAATAACAACCTAAAAATAAGTATTAATCGGCTTGACGCATACTTATTATAACGCTATTCTACCAAAACCACTCCTCATTGAGTGGTCTGGTTTGACAGCCTGAACGATCACTAGAGCAAAATATACCGCGCTCTGCGGTATTTTTTTGTGCTCAATCTACCTGCACGTCTGTTATGACGGGTTGGGTAGGGGAGCCGAAAGGCTCGCCAGCTCTAGTGACTGGTCTGTCAACCCTGCTTAACTCGTCACCATTGATTTGACAGTTTCTGGTGATGAGAAATATAACATCACTAGGAAATCATCATGACGAAACGTCAGGCATTGTTGCACCAAAAATCCGACCCATTATCACATTCTACGTCTACTAAAAAATCCACAAGAGGACCTTCACCGCGACGTATTACTGAGACTGAAGTCTCTGCGCGCTTAGCTGAAATGGGGTGGAAAATCATCTCTGATTTTACCCTGTTAGATCAACCCTGCGTCATGAGGCATGATTGCGGTTTGCAATTAAGCGGCTTAACGCCGAAAAGTTTTTGCTATGGCAAAAAACGATTTTGTCCCGTGTGTGATAAATTAGTACCTTCAAGTTGGGTAAAAACCCCCAATGAATTAGCACAATATTTGACCTTAGTCACCCACGGTCAAGTCACTTTAGATACTACCGTTGCACCGTACAACACCGAAAAACTGCCTGTATTAGTCGGAAAAATTCCGTGCCGTTGTCAACATGGCCAATTCAATCATTCGATTCGTGCACTCTTACAACATCAATATTGTTGTTCGGTCGCTGCGTATCAGCTCAAACAAACCTATACCTTAGGGCGTATGCATACCGAATTACTCGCGCCTTTTAATGTCTTTTTATCCGATTATCCCACCATTGATGAACATGATGACCGACTCGTACGCGGTGACGAACCCCTAGAAGTTCACTGTGCGATACACGGTAAATTGCCTAAAAAATACACGCCTTTTGAATTAAAAAAAGTGGTCTCAGGTTCGCGAAGAGCTGAAAAAAGAAGCCCTTGCTTCATCTGCCAGCCCAAACAAAACGAGCTGACTTCGACAACCGTGAGACAGTTTTTTGACGGCGAAAAAACGTTTGATGCCATCGGTGTCAGGTTGGCATTACTCTCTACTCCTGAAGAAATAGATGCCGATATTGCGGAGTTTGTGGCGAACAACTTACGACCTTCTCAAGAGCTGAGTATTAAAGTGAAGGTCATTTCGCCGACGTATGGCGTGGTTGCGAATGAGTTGTCGATCAATTGGAATGACCTGTTAAAAGGCAAGCAACTCCTGCCGATCTCGGGTGGACGACATTCAGCAGCACATTTTTTATTCTATATCTTATTAACTAATGCAGGTTTAAGCGTGAAAAACGAGGTGAAACTCGCGAGCGCAGAGAATCCTAAACATCGGCTTTTTATGGATTTGTATGTCGAAGAGGCGGATTTGTATTATGAAATGGACGGTGGACCCCATTATCGTCTGATCTATGGTAAAGCCCAACAGAATCAAATGGAACGTTTTAGCAAGCAGCAACATCGTGATGTGCTGAAAACAGAGTTGCTTGGCGACAAGCTACGCCGCATTGCGACGTTTGATGTGGTCAAGAAAAGAGAGCTTTCGGGTAGGCTATTGATCGATGTGTTACTGGCTGAGCGCGATCGTCTGCTGCACGAATTGGGTCGCCCTGTGACACCGTTTGACCCCAAAACACTCTGTGGCATGCAAGATATTCGACTGATCTTTAATGGTTGGCCCGATAAAATACGCACGATGTCGAAGGATTTTTATCACTATCAATGTCCCGCCATCGAGGTTTCTCCAGACCACGTTCATGTGGTGTGTCGGCATGGCCATGAGTCAGTATTCAATATTTACGACTTTTCGAAGATTTTTGAAGCAGCATCTAAGCACACTTACAATGAGTATGGTTGTAAGGGCTGTCAGCAAGTGAAAAAAATAGCGAAGATTGCTGACGATATTCGCCGTGAATCACAAGAAACATTAGCGTTGATCACCGACGAATTTCAAAAAACAGGTTCTGATCCGATTCTTATTCGCATCGTCTCAGGTGCGAATCATGGCAGCGTTGTACTGCTCAGCTCACATAACGGAGCGATCAGTAAAAAATCCTATACGACGATGGCGACACGTATTTTGGCAGAAAAACCCTTAATACAAGCGGCCGTATTTACGACGCTGAACGAGGCGGTGGCTGCAAGGGATCACATATTACATCTCAGGACAGTGATTCAATAAGGATTTTTTGAGAGACGACATGGATTGCACTGCATCTAAAAGATGAGAATGTGCAGTGATTTAATCATTCAGCGGCAATGCTTGACGCGTCAAAAACGTAAGGTATTGCCGCATGTCTTGTTCAGGATTAACTATATGCTTCTATATTCATGGCTAAATTATCCGCTTAATCGCCTGCAAAAAATGCAAGATTGGTTGCAAAGTGTTCGACCCATCACGACTGCATTGCCCGTCATTGCGGTGTTTATTGATGCTGAAAATATTTCGGCCATCCATATTGATACTATTTTGACGCAAATTCAACAACTGGGTAGACCCTTATTGATCCGCGCTTATGCCGATTGGCGTGGCCAAAAAGAGTCGTTATGGTATGAAGCAGAATGCCGACATCCGCTCCAGTGCGTGCAACAAAACCGTTATGTGAAAGGGAAAAGCACTGCCGATATGGCGTTAATGATTGATGTGATGGATGTGTTACATCAGAACTCGCAGGTAAATGCCTTTTGCTTAGTGAGCAGTGACAGTGATTTTACCCCTTTAGTCTTACGCTTGCGTGCCAGTGGATACCGTGTTTATGGGGTAGGGCAGGCGCATACCGTGGAGGCTTATCAACACGCGTGTGATCATTTTATCTTGATTAACGATAAAAAAAATCATGCGAGATCATCTCAGCCAATAAGCCTAGAAACACAGCCACTTGTCACATCGACTGCACAGAATATGGTGTCGAAAGCGGAGGTGTCTCACGCTAAAAAGGAGTCTCAATCTAAAACAGATCTGACGATAATTCCCTTACCCATGAAATCATCTACCCATAATACACAAGTGAGTTCTGATAATGCACTTCATCGTGCCCTATTAGATGTTTTCGCCCTGTATCCACAGCGGGAATGGTTGGCATTATCTTTATTGACGACGGCCATACAACCGCATACCTGTTATCAAAAATACAGACCCCAATATCGAAAGATGATGGAATTTGTCGCCGCGATTGATTATTTGCATCTGGGTCATCCCGAAGGTGCGGTAGGGCAATATTATGTCCGCTATCAACCAACGAAAGGGGAGGTGTCGGCCGAGTCACCCCAAATGAAAAAAACACATAACAAAAGTAAAAATAAGGAAAATCAACATCTGGCTAATAAAAGGCTATTTGACCGTATTCAAGTCATTACCATCTTAAAAGCTAATAAGGCTTTGCAAGTGACGATGGATGAAATCACCTCTGTTTTTTATAGCCTAGAGCCGATGTTTAGGATTGCCGATACCAAATATCAATCATGGCCTGTGTTATTGGCAGCACATCCTGCCTTGTTATTTCCTCAAGGAGATAAGTCAGTAACAGGTTGGAAGATCACCTTAAATACTGATTATTTAAAAACAGATGTTCAGCAGAGAAAATTGACCAATGATCAGAGGGTCGATCATGCGTTTTCTATGCTTCAGTATGCGAATCGTTGGGCAAATGTCGGCGATGTGGCGTTGTATTTAAGGAGTCCACATTCAGGCTTTCAATGGCCTCAGGAATATAGCACCCCCAGCCACTTATTGCTGTCGATGGCGAAATTTACGGTGATGTGTGATCGTCTTTCGAAAAAGATGTTTATGCGTTTGGCCAGTGATGAGCCGAGCGATATTCTTTTTGCACTGGGTGAGGATCCTGCGCTTCCTCATCTGATCAGTCGGGATGCACTATTAGTGCTGATCTATGAGCTGACTCTGACCCGTCACAGGAGTGCTAATAAAGAGCCAATGTCATTGGAACAGTTGCGGCTAGGTATTAAAAAAGTGTGTCGAGATTTTAGCTGCGCACCTTATGGTTATGCTAATTTCGAAAAGTTAGTGAAAGACCTGATTAAAGATCATCCCTATTTAAATGTGAATACACATGACGGACAGATACTCGTGACAGTGAATACTTGAACATGAAGGGAGAAAGCATACGAATAAATGCTAGTTTACCCTCCCAATCAGGCCAGAAAAACAATTCAGGCTTTAATACAAAAACGTGGCCAGTTTTACTTGACCACTACAATCCTAACTAAAAAATGTTGGGAAGTGGAGGAGGAAGGTAAAGAAAAAAGTTGTCAAGATAGCGTTTTGTTAACCCCGACTATTGTTGAGGGCTATTTTCTACATTGTATTCAGTGATTAAAATTCTAATAAGAAAGTTTTATCATTAACTCGGCAATGTCACAGAAGTATTGGCACGAATTCATGATTTAGATGATGATTTGGAGATATGGGAAGAAAACCCGACCAACAAGAAAAATCTGCTCAAGTTGGTGTATGAATTTGAGACTTATATCTGTGCTAATGGTGCATTTATTCCAAACGATGGTGATCGTTATCGCCATAACGAGACCATCTCAACTGCGTTTATGGCATCAACGGTCAATTATGCGATTAGTAAACGTTTTGTGAAAAAGCAGAAAATGCGCTGGACGCAGTGACGCACATTTACTTTTACAAACCAGATTACAGGTCTTAAATGAGGATTTATGGAAAATCTTTGGCCGTGGGTTTCAGGGTATGAGCGTGATAGAAAATGAGCAGGAAAAAATGGCGGCTTAAAATTCCAACCCCCGTTTTGGTTCACTCTCCTTATTGAGTCAGTCTTTCATTCTGGAAAAACTTAAGTAATGAAATTACGGCCTTTTTTAAAAATAACTGTTGTGTCGTTTATGTCGTGCAGAATTTGTTATGCAGATATTTATAAATGGACAGATGCAAACGGAGGAGTACATTTTTCAGATGTAGCTCCAGCGGATGTAAAAGTTAAACAAATTACCCCAGTCATTAATACCTATAAAAATAAAGATGTTCATATCGAGGTTTATAAGCCTTCAACGATAAATACGAATTTCAGTTATTACGATGTGTATTTTGGCAACGGGAAAAGTTTGTTAGCAGCTTTAGATGACGCTACGCCAATAACGCAAGGTGGCATTAAATATCATGGCCATACAAAGTGGAATATAAAGTGGAGATATAAGTGGAGTAAGACTTTAGGGGGGGTGTCGAATCGACTCTGTGAATACTGATTTAGATATTTTGTACACAATGCCAAGAATCGGCCGACAAAATACACCAATAGAAAACTATAAAAATGCCTTCAATAACTTCTACAAATCATTGATGACTCATGAGCAAGGGCATGGAAATATGGGTTTGTTAGCCGCAAAAGTCATTGAAAAAGAGTTGCTCCGATCTGCACCATCAAGTGATTGTAAAATGGTTGATACTGCAGTTTGTAGAATAGCAAATGGCATAATTTCAGCTTATCGCTTAAAAGATAATGAGTACGATAGAATCACAAATCACGGTAAGACTCAGTGGGTATACAAAGGCTAACTGCTAAGATGATGTTTGTTGAGTTGCCAAGTGACTATTTTAGGCGAAAATTAAAATGGCTATTCGGCACGACGCGGGTGAGATTAAAGAGTGCTTAAAATACAATGCGTGGTATAGAATACCTCTTAAAATAGGTAAGATATGATGATAGATTAAATTAAGTAGTTAATTTAACTGATTGTTTTATATGGAATAGTTAAATTTTAGTTTTATGTCTGTTGACTCGGCGAGGCTGAGCTGATTAACTCGGCGAATGGTGTTTGGCCGAGATAAGAAGAGAGATAAAAATGACTAAATCCCATCGTTTGTTAGCCATTCCTGCGCCTGAAATGCCAATTGAGTTTTCAAGTAAAAATATAGAGTTACGCTTACTCCCTTACTGGAATGGCGTTAAACATTTTCGAACGTCGAAGCTTTCTGAGCAGATGACACCGCAAGATTACTACTGGACAATAGTTTCTAATAATCAAAACCCGACGCTGGTGAATGGTAAAGTCATCGCTTTTAAAAGCCGAGCAGATATGTATTTTTCTCGCATTCCACCTCATATTTCTGCCAAGTTGTGGCAAAATTTTGGCATAAATATTCACCCACTAAAACCGCAAAGAACACTTCCTTTCTAGGTGAGGCTCTGTTGCCATGTTAACCACGCTCCAAGCCAAAGTATTACTCAAAAAATATCAACACGACCTGATCCCTATTATTTTAGGGCGTCAGACGCATTTTGAGATTACTATCGACGGTAAATTAATTGCGCCTCCGCGCATGAGTCAGACTCCACAAGCGCGACGATTCAAAACGCTCACTGCCGCCTATTCGTATCTTCGGACATTTTTAGAGTATCGGGGTGATGTTTCCATTCGTTTACTTGAGCATACGACTGAAACAGACGAGGCTTAATTTTAAATAATTGCGCCGATCCACGAACGAACATAATTACCCCAAAGGTTGTGACAGGTCGATTATACCCCGACCATCGTAAATCACCCAAACGACTCAATGTAGACTATTTTTTATTATTACGAATGCCAGAGAGTGATGAAAATGAGGGCTGGCCTGTTCGCCGCTGCCCTAATATGGCGTGCTCTTTCCCTATCAGACACTGAAACCAACGCGTAAAAATATTTTGCAAATTATGTTCAACACCTTTGCTCGCATTTGCAGGGGGATGGTGTAATGATATTCGTCAAAAATCGGTCGTCATACTCACCCGTAAAATACTATTTGAAAGAACTTTAGCTCCACGTTGGCAGCGTATTGTAGGAATCATCTAAGAAGGGTTGTATTGAGACCTTGTTTAATAGATAATGTATACAACAACTAACCCGTAAGCTCAGTGTGGCTTGACCATCTGGAGTACGGGGGAAGAAGCCGACGAAAGTCGGTTTTTTCGTTTCTGAGGGGAGGGTAAAAATGCAGTTAGTCACGGCGGCTATACCGCTTCGAACCCGTATCTATATTGATGGCTACAATCTATATTATGGCTGCTTGAAGGGAACCGCCTACAAGTGGCTTGATCTGCACGTACTTTTTGAAAAGCACATCCTTCCTTCAATCCTGTTTCATCAAAATGGACAGCCTGTGCAGATGCAACTTTTGTCTTTGGCGATTAAGTATTTCACTGCTGTCATTGTTGAGCGAGCCGCCAAAGCTCAAGATTCTGTATCTTCACAAGCCAGCTATCATTCAGCTTTACGTAAATTGCACCCTGGCCGAATCGAAATCATCGAAGGATACTACTCGGTAACTGAGGCGACAGCAAAAGTTATTGATCCCAGTGCTCCAAACACGTGGCCTCGCGACTGCGATAGTTGTCTAGTTTGGAAGTTGGAAGAAAAACAGACGGATGTAAATTTGGCTTTGCAGGCTTACCACGATGCCATAACGGGTGCTGTAGATCAGGTCATCATCGTAACAAATGATACGGATATTGCGCCAGCATTACAGATGATCCGTAAATATACAAAGGTCATCGTGGGTTTAGTAGTTCCGACAACCAATCGTCAACGTGTCCCTAATACGGAGCTGGCGAATCTAGCGCATTGGGTGAGATCGCATATCTCTTCTCAAGAGTTAGCGGATGCTCAAATGCCGCGTGTGATACAAGGTCGAAGACCAACCACTAAACCCCTCTCATGGTACGCAAGGCCTGATCTGCTGAATAAAATCCTTGAACTTGCTATTATTGTGAGAGGGAGCCGACAGGCGGCTTTTAAATGGATGGAAACACCAAACCCCTATCTGGAAGGAGCCAAACCTATTGATCTAGCGGAGACTGATCAAGGAGCCGCTTTAGTTTTTGCTTACATCCAGCAATGGAAAGATACTCAAACTCCCTGTAATGTAGTATTTTTTTGATTTAGTCTAATGTAGTAGGCATACCGAATGGTAAGGTCATCAATAACAGCCAATTTTATGACGTTATCTGTATGACGTAGTGACCTAATTATGCAATCAAGTCCTTTTTTGTCATTAATTTTGACTTTTAAACACTGTATTTAACATAAGATAGATTATGCGATAAGTTATTGTAGCAGCCAAATAGTAATTTTGAACGAATTTTTTGCATAAAACTGTTTTTAAACGAATGGAAACCTTTAGCAGTCCTTTGAGTTATGAATTACTCATAAGATAGGCCACCTAATCAGCATAACCATTTAACGCCCTAACTGGCCTTCAAAATTACGCCACAACTTCACCTTAATCGGGGTCGGTAGTCGGGAAAAGTACATATCCGCGCGCGTATAAAAGCCCACGATCTTACCGCTGGCTACCGTAGGATGATCGTTACTGGTCAAAATGTACTGGTAATACACCTGTGGTTGAATTTTCTGGTTCTGTTGATTGGCGCGATACTGTTTAACCCCTTTCCAATACGGCAGTAATCGCAGCTCTAAGTTATTAGCCGAGGTATCATTCGGGATGGTCGATTCCATGACAGGACTGTAGGCTAACTGCATTATTTTTCTTCTTGATGGGGAGGTATATCTGAGCTGTTGCTGAGTTAATCAGCCTTGCTAAAATCCGTCAATAGAGGTTCGTCAGTTATATCTATTTACCATTGTAAAACAGTGGCTTAGATTGTGTAAGTGAATGTGTAGAATTAAGCGAATTTAACGTATAAATACCGAAAAATTGCCCATTTATTCAACCATATCAATGGCTAAGCCATGGATATGGATGACCCTGTCAACAGCGAGATAAGATGACGCCCCTGCTGTCATGGTCGGCGTGATGAAAAACCGCAGCCCTGCCATTTTCGCGTAAAATAGACCCCATCACGGTGTATCACCGAAGCTGAGCGTCATTCCATGTCCAATCGAAAATCTGTCTTCTTCTCCGACGAATCCCTCGCCATCTTAGGGCCATTTTCCAGTGGGCGCTTAAACTCCATCATTGAAAAATACGGCTATCTCATTTGCTCACAACGCCTTGATGACTATTTCAGCCCCGAAGAGCTGGCCACTCTTTATCGTATTGGCAAAGACATCGCCATCCATGAAAAGTCCTCATGGCACGCCTTAACGGTTCCTGAATTAGAAAAATTGATCCAGCGTGATGCCGATCACGAACCTGCCGTGAATAAAGACGAATTAATCTTTAAGTTATTTAAAATGACCACCGCACAAGAAATCACCCTCATGGAGCAGATCGAAAGGTATTGGGCTGACGAACGCATGGCGCGTTTTAACGCCTATAGAGACAGTAAAAAATAACGCCTGTTTCATTGCTATGTTGAGGGAATAAACGCAAAAAAACGGAAAAACAGACTATAAAACCACGACAACATATTCTACTATGCAGACTCTGCACACGTTTCTATTCATTACCCACAAGCACCACATGAGGCGCAAGGTTGAATTATGAGTACTTCCCCCGTTGATTTAACAGCAACAAGCACCACACACAAGTTTTTTCTTTTTTTGACGACAGCCAAGCA
This sequence comes from Agitococcus sp., assembly GCA_046590075.1. Classification (GTDB taxonomy): domain Bacteria; phylum Pseudomonadota; class Gammaproteobacteria; order Pseudomonadales; family Moraxellaceae; genus Agitococcus. The sequence continues at coordinate 156 of JBKJUH010000095.1, read as the reverse complement.
TTATCTGATGGATTTGATCATCTATGGCGTCGCGTTTACTTGCCTGATGATCTTGCTGATCACCGCAAATACGGTTTTTAATGATCGGCATTTGCATCTATCCGTGACAGTGGATGACCAAGAAATCGTGCTGGTAGATTTAAGAAAAAATCACTA
>JBKJUH010000418.1:0-12163 GCA_046590075.1 Agitococcus sp. | reverse complement strand
CTGAAATTAGCTGACTTTGTTCATGCCGCTCAAATATTGAACAGTGTCAAATAATTGTGGGTAAGGGGATGGCCTAAACCCTTTAACAAGTATGCTTCATGAAAGAACAACTGTACGGCATGAGGCCAATTACGTTTTATCTTATTTAAGACTTGCGGATCCATCACTAAAGCAACTACGTTATCTTTGTTTATTGGAATGGGCAACTCTGCTTTGTTAGGCTTAACATACCTCTGCCACATTTTACTTTCCAATCTTTTTTCAACACCACAATCTGTGGCAGATATATCTACGGTGTATACATCATGATTTTCAGGAATGTGAATACACAGTTTAACTAAAGATGACGTGACGCGTGAAGCATCGTTTAGTATTTCACCAGGCTTTAGTTGATACATTTTCTCTATGACATCCACAGGATAAAATGTAGAACTGTCTATGTCATCTTCCAGCATTAGTAACTCCCCCATACTTAAGAAAAAAGTATGAATCTTTAATCAATCTTTTTTATTTAGGCAAAACTTACTTTAGTAGTCAAGTAAAAAATGTCCACGGATTAATATTCAAGCTGAAATTGATTTTCTGCCTGATTGAGCATCTCCCAGTTACGTTGGTATCGCCATAGTTGGTTATCAAGATGCAACAGCACTTCGGCGACTGATGAAAAAGACTGCGGAAGCCAATCCGAGTCAGTATCGACCTGCTGTGGCAATTAATTAAAATGCAACAGCCAAGTAACTCAAGATTTTTACGAGATCATCAAGAGCTTCGACGCATGTTAATCATTCCAATAAGAACCATTAAATCAGAAATACACCCCAATAAGAGTGCTTATTGAAATTGCCAAACAAAAGATGAAATATGGATGCTGCAAGGATATTACTACATCAATCATTCTAACTTTCCTGACGGTGAATCCACTTCTATAAAACAATGGGCTGTCTGTACAGGTTTTTCTCCTAAATCCTACCCTTCGAACTACGCCATTTACAGTAGCATTACCATCAAAACTGCGCCATAATTGCGCCATCACCCTACATAACTGCGCCAAATTGTGCCATGTCAACCATCAATACCCTGTTACAAACAATCTCGCAATCCGCCCAAGGGCTTACCCTTGCCGAGCTATTGATTCAGCATTCCGTGGTGGCTCGCCGAACAGCCCAGCGTTGGATTGGCCAGTTAATTGTGGAACAACGCATTATAGCCGTGGGACAAGGACGCGCTCGACGTTATCATGCAGCTACTGCTTCCCTATCGACACTACCGAACCTATCAGACGCTTTTCCCAGTTACATTCCCCTGTCAGCAGATAGCACCGATATTCTTGCCTATATTAATCAACCTGTCGAGGCGCGCAAACCCGTTGGCTATCAGCAGGATTTTCTAGATAGCTACCAGCCTAATCAGACGTGGTATTTACCTGAACCATTACGCAGACAACTGCGCAAGATGGGAGACACTGGTCAGAGCCAACTTCCTGCGGGCACTTATGGCCGCGCTATGCTGGATCGTTTGCTAATCGACTTATCTTGGGCTTCAAGCCATTTGGAAGGTAATACCTATTCACGGCTGGATACTCGTCGCTTAATTGAACATGGCACCGTCGCCGACGGTAAAGCGATGCTAGAAACACAAATGATCCTAAATCATAAATCAGCCATCGAACTATTGGTCGATAATGCTGACAGCGTAGCCTTTAATCGCTACACCTTGTTGAACCTGCATAGTTCACTGTCAGAAAACCTGTTACCCAATCCAGCCGATGAAGGACGCGTTCGCCAGCACATTGTGGAAATTGGCCAAAGTTCCTTTCGACCCTTGGCGATACCGTCACAAATTAACGACATGCTAGACAGCGTGCTGAGCAAAGCTAGCCAGATCAGTGACCCGTTTGAACAGTCCTTTTTTGTGATGGTGCATTTACCTTATTTGCAGCCTTTTGCAGATATGAATAAACGCACCTCACGGCTGGCTGCCAATCTACCGTTAATACGCGCCAACTTGTGTCCACTGACGTTTGTTGATGTCCCAGAACAAGCCTATCACCGTGCCATTTTAGGTGTTTATGAGCTGACCCGTAATGAGCTACTACGCGACGTGTATGTTTGGGCGTATGAACGTTCGACGCAGGAATATATGGCGATTAAACAAGACTTGATGGAACCAGACCCCATTAGACTTGCCTATCGCCAACTAATCAAACAATGCGTGCGCGACATTGTCACCCAGCCAGAGAAGGATGCACTGACTGTTATCCAGCAAACGGTCGCGCTGTCAGTTAATGATAATGACCGTGACAACGTTCAGGCATTGATTATTGAGGAATTACGTCGATTACATGAAGGGGTATTGGCGCGCTATGGCTTACGGCCTTCCGAATTTTATCACTGGCAGCGTGTTCAGCACCTTGATAAATAGATGCTTACTACTAGCTCCATCATTCTTAATGCATAACTCAGCCATTCAAGCTGACGCGGCTTGTCTGTAGTTGGGCGACGTAAACAACCCTTCGAATAGATTTTCAACGATTATAAATTGGCGGCGTTGTGTTGTACAGGGTATCGCCCAAAAGTGCGGTTGTTCATAGAACAACCCCTGCCTCTGAATTAAGCTCTAACTTCAAGAATCGATCGGTTCGAGTCCCAAATTATCACCGATATTCTGTATATTAACCGTGATGAGCACAACGAGGCACAATGGCACTTTTAGGCTTTGCCACCCGATTCAATCACGGAAATGCTGCAAATATTTGATACAGTAACTTTAGCAGCAACAACTTTTTGTAACAAAATAATGTACTTATAAATCAATAAATTAGACTTATATTTGATAGTCGCTCGACCCACCATCTATACGTTCTAAGGCGTTCAGCCTTATCCAAGAAAGCCCGTAGTCCTAATGATTACGGGCTTTTTTATTGTTAGTATGTTCTTGTACGGTTATTGCTATCCAAAAAATAGGGGTACTTTTGGGGGTACTTATTGAAACCTTCAAAACAGATATCCCCAGCTATGAAAACCCGCGTAAGTCCTCAGCAAGATACAGCGTAAGGTCAATTTGATGATCTTGTTGATCATCTATTAACGTGACAACATCGCCTGACTGTGGCACACCATCTAATATCAGTATAGCCAATCGTTTTTCGTCGTTTACGACTAACTGCTTAACAACGATGCGATAGACGGTTTGCCCGTAACGATAATTAAGCGCACAACTCGGCCAATCTTTGGGTAGGCAAGGTGTAATAGTGAGTTTATCCGCTTGTCGATTTAAGCCCAGTAAGGACTCAGTAATCAGCCGATACAGCCAACCCGCCGAACCTGTGTACCACGTCCAACCACCACGTCCCGTATGCGGTGCAATGGCATAAACATCCGCCGCAACCACATAGGGCTCAGCTTTGTAAATGGCGACACTTTGGCTATCACGACTGTGATTGAGCGGATTGATTAACGCTAACAATTCCCAAGCACGCGTATTATCACCGAGCTTGGCAAAGGCCATCGCTGCCCATATTGCCGCATGGGTATATTGGCCACCGTTTTCACGCACGCCAGCAACATAACCTTTGATATAACCGGGATTCAGGTCGGAACTATCAAAAGGCGGGTCAAGTAATTGCACCAGTCCTGCTTCACGACGCACTAGGCGTGCATCTAAAGACGCCATTGCCTGCCGTGACCGTTCAATATCACTGGCACCTGACAATACCGACCAAGACTGGGCAATAGAATCAATACTGCATTCGGGGTTAACCGATGAGCCCAGCGGTGTGCCATCATCAAACCATGCGCGTCGATACCACGCACCATCCCATGCGTGCTGCGCAAGCTGTTGACGTAACTGTGTGGCCTGCTCTTGGCAGTGTTGGGCAAAGTCACCATCGTGTTGTCCTATGGCAATATCAGCAAAAGAAATCAGTACATCATAGAGAAAAAATCCTAACCAAACACTCTCGCCTTTACCCTCTATACCCACCAAATTCATGCCGTCGTTCCAGTCACCTGAACCCATTAACGGCAAGCCCCGTTCACCAAAGCGCAAACCATGACGAAGTGCACGCACACAATGTTGATAAAGACTGGCTTTTTCTTGCGAACAGTGCGGAAGGTCGTAATAAGATTCTTCCTCGGCATTTAATAGCCGTCCTTCTAAAAAATGGGCTTCTTCGGCCAGAATATTGACGTCACCCGTACATTGTACATAACGACAGGTGGCTAACGGCAGCCACAAATAATCATCCGAGCAGCGCGTACGCACGCCTCGTCCCATAGGCGGATGCCACCAATGCTGCACATCCCCTTCAGGATATTGACGGGAGGCGCAGAGTAATAACTGGGCGCGTAACAGGTGTGGCTCTACATTGACCAAAGCCATTGCATCTTGTAATTGATCGCGAAAACCGAACGCGCCACCCGATTGGTAAAAGCCACTACGCGCCCATAAACGACAAGCCAAGGTTTGATAAACCAACCAACCGTTAGTCAACACATTAAGTTCAGCATTAGGGGTTTCTATCTGTAGCGCACCTAAAGTAGTTTGCCAAAATTGCTGTATATTCTGCAACGCGCTTTGTGCCGCTTTGGGTTGATTTAAGCTTCGCAGAAGTTGGCGAGCCGCATCCATATCACGCCCTGCTCCCAGACAAAAGATGATTTCACGCTCTTGGCCATCAGCCAGTTCAAAAGGCACTTGTATCGCTGCACAGGAGTCAAGTGCTGCACCAACACGCCCTGACAGTTGCGCCCGTGTCATGGCATCAGGATGAGCAATTGAACCGTTACGGCCAAGAAACTCCGTACGATCAGCCGTGAGTGAATGCTCCACATCACCGACCGCTAAAAACGCCACGCGGCCTTCAAACTCATTGTTATAGACATTACGCGCGATCAATGCGCCACTGTCGGCATCTACTTCGGTCACCACGTGCATGGCTGATTTTGGCCGCAAATCGCCAAGCACCCACTCAATGTAATTGGTTGCCGATAACCGTCTAGAGCGACCTGAGCCATTGCGTACTTTCAACACCGAAAACTTAACAGACGCTTTAATATCAACATACACCCATAACTCAGAATGAATACCCCCCGCCGTATGTTCAAAGACACTATAACCAAAACCATGACGCGTGCGATAAGGCATGGCACCACTACAAGGTAAGGGTGTTGGCGACCAAAAATGACCATTTTCTTCGTCGCGTAAGTACATGGCTTCACCGCTTGACGGAGTGACTGCATCGTCTCGCCACGGTGTTATGCGAAACTCATGGGCGTTTTCACTCCATGTATACGCTTGGCCACTCTCGGTGATGACCGAACCAAAATCGGTGTTGGCTAGTACATTAGCCCACGGCAAGGGTGTTCTTTGTGTTTGCGTACTGGTGATGACGTACTCACGGCCATCCGCCGAAAAGCCCCCTAGATGGTTACTAAGAAGAAGGTGTGGTTCGGGCAGGGCTGAGTCTGCGGGCGGATCGATACGATGTGTACGTACTGTCATCAAGCGCGGCACTTTTTTGATGGGGAAATTCTGACGACGCAGTTGCTCCTCTAGGGTGCCGCCTGTATCGGTGATAATGGCACGGGCAACGGATTGCAACAAAATACGATCTTCATGCGAAATTTGCTCTGCTGAGCGCACAAAAATCCCACCTGCACGATCAATATGATGAATTTCTGAGCCTGTCGTCAGCAAAGCTAAAATCTGATCCTGCAGCTGTTGTCGATAACCGGCGTGATCTTCATTCCAAATCACTAAATCAACCGTTAGGCCTTTTAGCCGCCAATAGGCATGGCATTGAATCACTTGCTGCGCGAGGTTGATATGGTTGGTATCGGCAATTTTTAACAACACAATCGGCAAATCACCCGAAATAGCATAACCCCACAACCCCGACTGTCCGCGTCTATTCTGTAGTATTAGACTGGCATCGGCGCGCAACGAAGCATTGGCGTATAGCACGGAGCTGGCCAAACTGCGATACAATTGGGCATCGGCTTCACTGGCATTAATATGCCGTAAAGTGACACCACTGTGCGTGCCTGCCAATTCAAATACACGATTCGCAAGGTGTCGATCTTGATATTTATTCACTAGGGCAAGACAGCTTTCTTTATTGTCCGTTGCGCCAAATACCCAGTCAATGGTGGCGGATTGTTCAGGCTCAAGGGTGATGACGCAACGAATGGCAACGATGGGATCCAGCACCGCGCCTTGAGTACCTGATAGGGTGTGATTACTAGCTAACACCTGTGGAAAAGCCAACGTGCGACCCCGACCAATAAACCGCATCCTATCTGTTTCGTAAGACACTTCGCCCAATTTTGTGCCATTTGCCGCCATCAAATGTAACATCCACGGCGTCTGCTCACCCACAGAGCGGGGACGACGGGTACAGAGAATGGCTCGGCTGGCGGCAATAATTTCGGTCTGCACAAACAGATTACCAAAGGACGGCTGCGTATTATCTGCCGCAGCTAAGGCCAGTACCACTTCGGCATAACTGGTTATTTCAATGGTTCGGCGTATCTGCGAACGATTGGTGATTTTTAATCGTCGCAATTCGATATCGTCTTCAGGCGAGACCACGATTTCGCTGTAGGTTTCTATGCCATTATCTCGACGATGAAACTCTGCCCGCCCCTCAGAAAACATCGCGGCATAACTACTGGCGTGTTTCAGTGTCGGCTGATGTGTCGCTGACCAAAAATCACCGCTAATGACATCACGCAGGTACAAGAATGTGCCCCAGTTGTCACAGGTACTATCTTCGCGCCAGCGGGTGACAGCTAAATCGCGCCAACGACTATAACCACCGCCTGCATTGGTGAGCATGACGTGATAACGGCTATTCGATAACAATTGCACTTCGGGAGCAGGGGTATCGGCAACAATCATTGCCTGAACGGAAGGGCTGGTCGCGTCTAAAAACTCTAGACCTGCCAAGGGTTCGCTAACATCACGATGGATGATTGCTGTTTTAGGAATGCGTTCCTGCAACAACAATAACGAGGCTTGAATCAACGGATCAGCTTCAAATCGTCGCTGCATCGGTCGATTCAGCAATAAATGGCCAAAGGCAATCAAACTCATCGCTTGGTGATGCGCCATAAACGATTGAACGACAGCACCCGTTTGCCCACGCGCTAAACGGGACGGCGTATAGTCAATCGCCTCATAAAAACCATACCGCCCTTCTAAGCCTAAAGCAGCCAGTCGTTGCAGATTTTCGCAAGCTGCCTCTGGTTCTACCATGAGCGCCAATGCCGAGGCATAGGGCGCAATTACCGAGTCCTCAGACAAGCCACGCTTTAAGCCTAAATCGGGTGTACCAAAAGCGTGATAACGATAATTAAGACTGGCATCAACAGCATTGTAGCCCGATTCCGATACGCCCCACGGCAAGCCGCGTTGATTGCCATGAGCAATTTGACGTGCTACGGCCGCGCGACAGGTCTGGTCTAATAATGAGCCTTGATAGCTAGGCGTCACCAACATCGGCATTAAATACTCAAACATGGAGCCGCTCCATGACATCAAAATCGGTTCACCGCCAGCCGTTATTAACAAACGTCCTAAGGCAAACCAACTGTCTTGCGGCAACTGTCCTTGAGCAATCGCGACAAAGGTTGATAATCGGGCTTCGGAAGCCAATAAATCGTAGTAACTGACATCGCGCCTAGACTCATCGACGTTATAACCAATGGCGAGTAAATGCCGTGTTTTCACGTAGAGTAGGCCATACTCCATGAGCGCAAAATCAGCTGCCTGACGCACCAAATTTTCTACGGTTAATACGCGTATTTTGGCGCGTTCACTCGCCAATACCAGTCGTTGACGTTGTGCGCTTAACCAATCTTGTGGTGCCACGCTTGCCTTGTCGTGACTACAGGCATCCAACACGGGTAACCAGCGTAACGCCAGTTGCGATAGTTGATTCAAGGTGGGAATATTATCTAATTCGGCAAAATCTGCCAATTCAGGGGCTGCAACAGGCATATCTAGCCACGGCACTAAAAACGCTAACTCCTCTTGTGCCACCTGACATTGTCTTAGTAAGTTATGCGCCCATTCTTTGCCTGCCAAATCAACATCTACTGGCAGCTCTGCGATGAGGGCAAGGGTATATTCGCGCAAATCATCTAAAGCCAACTTGGTTTTCGCCAATGTCGTGGGCGGCTGCGCACAACTGTCACGCAATAAAGTCTCTAAGCGAGTAAAGGCCACAGAACGATTTTCGGGAAGAAAGTCGGCCAGCACACTCAAGGTATCAACCAAGCCCACAAACAAGCGAACCGAGACAATAGGCTGATCGGCAAGAGCAAGTAATCCCATACGCAAGGTCAGCAAATGACCCGCAAGATTGCCGCTATCGACGGCAGAAATATAACGGGGCGGCAACGGTTGTAAAGTCTGCGTGTCATACCAATTATAAAAATGTCCTTGATGACGCTCTAAACGCGACATGGTCAAAAAGGTATTTTCTGTGCGTATCAACAACACCGTGAGCGGAATGTAGCCAAAATCATAAGCCGATAAATTCGCCAACAAGGCCAAACCTAAATTAGTCGGCGACGTACGATGGGCAATGACAGCACAGGGACTTTCTTGGAAGTTATCGGGCGGTAACCAATTATCCTCGGCAACGACAAATCGCTCAAAAAAATCCCACGTTTTGCGCGCTATTCGGCGTAAAAACAGCACTTGCTCGCTACTAAGCATCACTTCTGGGCGCGCGATGGGCTGACTCATCCACCATACAAGGGCAGGTGCAGCTCCCCACAAACAGACAAATGGCAGTATCACCCAGAAATTGCTCATCCCAAGTATACCGATGACCAGACTAATGAGCGCAGCAAACGGTGTCACCCACATAATACGGTAAGTCGTTAGTTTCGTGGTTTTCGAGGGTGATAAATGGGTCGATATCTGCCATTCCAATAACCTTTGACGCGTCACTAACATTCGCCACAGCGAACGCAGAATTGCTTCTAAGCTAAACAATGCTTCATGCGGCAAACATGCCAACTTAAAGCCCGCTTGCGCCAAATACCTGCCCGCAGTCTCCATCACCGTCGTCAAATGCTGATCTAAGGCAATATCATCGGGCTTACGCAACAGCTCATAAATCGTCATTAGCGTTGGCGGCAGCAGAAAAACACCGACCAACGCCAACGTCCATCCAACGGCGTGTGGCAATAGACACCAACCCAAAAGCAACAACAACATCATCGCCGCCGATACTAAACTGCGGCGTAAATTATCCAATATTTTCCAGCGTGATAGTATGGATAAGGGATTGGCTACAGTAGAGCCATTCGGACTAGGCACTTTAGGTAATAACCAGCGAAGAATCTGCCAATCACCACGAATCCAGCGCGATTGCCGCCCAACATCGGTCATATAGCGTGTGGGATGTTCTTCATACAAGTGCAAATCACTTAATAAACCTGAACGTGCATAACACCCTTCTAACAGGTCGTGACTTAAAATCTGATTATCGGGAAAACGTCCTTTTAAGGACTGTTCAAAGGCATCAACATCATAAATACCTTTACCAATAAACGAACCTTCCCCAAAGACATCTTGGTAAACATTAGACACAGAGCGCGTGTAAGGATCAATACCTGACTCACCACCAAACAGTTGCGCATAAGGTGAACGACTGGTACCTGCGAGACTTGACGCCATACGCGGCTGCATAATACCGTAACCCGCCGTCACACGTTGCCGCTGCTCATCAAAGCGTGGTTGATTGAGTGGATGTGCCATTGCCGCAACAAATTGTCGCGCGGACTCGCGTGAAATTTGCGTATCGGTATCGAGGGTGATGACATATTTGACCTGTCTCAGTACTTGCCAATCACCGACAATCAGGGCAAAACTATCTTCTCCCTCACCGCGTAATAAACGATTGAGTGCTGCTAACTTGCCGCGTTTACGTTCATAACCCATCCACACTTGATCTGCTGACTCCCACCTTCGTGGTCGATGAAACAGAAAAAACCGATCCGTGCCCGTGCCTCGGTATTGCACATTGAGCCGTTCAATACCCTCCCTAGCCTGTCGTACCAACGCACAATCATCCTCCTGCATTTCTTCTTTAGCATCAAGAAAATCCGTCAATAAGGCAAAGTGCAAATATTCATCTTTATTGCCTAAAAAACGTACTTCTAGCGCGTCCACTAGCTCATTGACGGTATCCGCACAATCCAACATCGTCGGAATCACCAGCAAGGTTCGCTGATTAGCGGGCAAGCCTTCGCTGAAATCCATGCGCGGCAAACGTTCGGGGGCAATCAAGATGGTTGCCAACCATCCTGTCAATGCCGAGGCTAATTGGCTGCTTGGCAATAATAACAAGCCAAACAACAGCCCTAAACGCCAACCTTCTACGCCTTCAGCACTCGCCAACATCGCCATCACCGAGCTAAAAACCAAGGTCATGACAAGGATACTGCCTAAATAAATAGTTAGGGGGAATTGGCTCATCTTGCGCTGTAAGGCATGAGTAACAGGCAAACGCATGGCTGCTAGCGCTTCTAATTGTGCCAATCCCTTACCAATCAAATAATAGCCGACATGCGCCGCAGGCTCACCGCTCCGAGCATGAGGTAGCGCAAGACTTATGGCGGCACGAGCGACCTCGCTTTCTGACAACAGACTGTATTTTGCAATGCCCGCAACAGCGTGGCGATACTGGTCACGGGTAGCAAAATCCATGGCACCGTAGATACCACCCACGTCTTCGCGGAGTATATGTTCAACTAAACTGACTTTTTCGACAAACTCGCCCCAATCAATCGCACCTAAAGAGCGCAAACTGCCAATGGTATTACTGATAGACACCTGTTCCGATGCCTGTTGCTGATTTTCGGCCAACACCATTTGCTCTATCGTTTGGTTAGACTCGGCAAGCCGCTGTTCTATCCACGTCAACGGCAAGGCTAACGAGGGTCCATGCCCCTTTAATTGACGTGCCAATTCGGCGACAAATGAACTCACCATGGGTGGCTGCGAGCGTGCCATATCGGCAATCACCAGAATTAAGCTTTTGGGATCGCTTTCTGCCACCTCCATCATTTTGTTCGCCCAATCTTGAGCTTGATTAAGACGGGTTCTCGCCAACATCACGCGCACACCGACACGGCGCAAGTTTTCAATCAATGCTAACCGTAACATAATGGGAATTGCCCATAGCTCGCCTAACATTAAGGGTGTCACTGATTGATAGGCAATGACATAACGGTCAAGTGTTTCAACATCAACACGGCCATCGCCATGAGAAATCGCTTCTAAGGCAATGTCGTAAACACGCGGTAAATGACAAGAAGCTCCTTGGACAAGACGAGGCAACTCCTGACTATAACCTTTAGGTAAATGCTTTTTAGCGGTGCGAACCTGTTCTTCAATCAGATAAAGATTATCTAACAACCATTCGCCTGCGGGTGCTATCCGTTGTTTTGCGGTAATGGTTAAGGTCAGCAGTGCACACGTTTCAACAAGGACACGTTCATTGTCATCAAGTCGTGTTAACAGGCTATCGGGCTGTTTAGATTGCGCCAAAACATGCTGAGTGGCCAACCACTTGCCGTGTTGCTCCATTTGTGAGTCACTAAACAAATCTGCTCGTAAAGGTGTTTGATCGTCGGTCTCAGGTGCGTTTGTGCAGGTACTTTCACCCGAAGCGAGATGCAAGACGAATTTTTTGAGGCGACTTGAGTGCTCAAATAGGGCTGTACCTATGATGGTGCGTTTGGGAGTATTCAATAGGAGCTCTTTGTAGGTTGCCGTGCTTTAAGGCTTTGGCATTCTTACATTCAAGAGCGGACTTAGTCTGTTCGGTAGAGAACGGATAGTATAGTGAACCCCATAATCTGGACACTAATACCACCCGATTTTGACTGGACTGGCAGGCGTGGCTCAGAACAGTGCCTGCGGAGATAGCAGTCAGACGGTTAGTTTTGGCTGCACTAAATAATCAGCGTAAACCGCCTCCCTTTAGAAGCGCTTAGTTTTTGTTGACACTGAACCTGTCGCAGTGTTTTTGTGCCAGTACTTCAACAGGCGCACCACGAACGAAGGAGTACTACCACTTTCAATGTAGACTAGGTTTATCTCAGGAAAATAATAACATTGTAATGTTGCTGTCATGCTCACG
>JBKJUH010000286.1:0-4369 GCA_046590075.1 Agitococcus sp. | reverse complement strand
ACCGATACTATTACTTAGTCACCGCTTGCCTTAGATAAGACACTACGCAGCGCATCAGGAATAGGTATGGGTCGCTTATCCTCAGGCGAGATGCAAACCTGCGTAAAAGTTGCCTTAAATACCACCTGAGTCAAAGCGTTTCGTGCGACTAGCAAAAAAGTAAACGACGTGGTTTTGGGTTGTTCACAACTTACTTCAATAGCAATAATGTCATCCCAGACCATTGGTGCCAAATATTCAATAGCTAAAGCGCGTGCTGGTGGCAAAACACCCATAGCGAATATTTCACGAATTGCGGGTGCTCCAAGTAGATGAGCAAGGTAGTCATGTACGGCTTCCACGACAAAATGCGCAACGTTTGGCGTATAGACGATGCCTGCTGGATCGCAGTCACCAAATAAAATAGTTCGAGTTGTGGTGAAGGGCATTGGTAAATCCATGATGATTGTTAAAACTTAACAGGAAATGGCACTATCTTTCCTCACGCCGCTCTCCCCGACTGCACATAAATCTTATGCACACTCACCGCTTCAGCAATCCCTTTTAACATCGACTGTTCTGCAACGACTTCAAAACCGCTTAACGACTCTTTAACACCTTCATAATCAAAGACTTCTTTGGTAATGTAAATCTCATCTTCGTCGGCTAAGCCTTGTACTCGCGCTGCTATATTAACTGTTTGGCCAAAATAATCGAGTCGGTCATTCAAGGTTACCGCAATAGCCGCACCATGATGTAAGCCCACTTTTAGAATCAGGTCAGGGCTACCACGAGAGAAATTAAACGCGTCTATTTCTTTCAGCATATGTAAAGCGGCTTTAACGCCATCCAATGGTGTTAAAAAAGTTGCCATTACTGCATCGCCAATCGTTTTGACAATAGCACCGTTATTGTGCGCCACCACTTTGGTCAGGCTTTCAAAATGTTGACGTACCAGCGAAAAAGCCTGCAAATCGCCAATACGGTCATACATGGCCGTTGAACCTTTCAAGTCAGTAAAGAGTAAAGTTATATCTTTAATGCCTATACCTTCAGTGGCCATAATCACTTCAGAACTAAACAAGCTACGAAAAGTTTGCGAGTTTAATAATTGCTTTGCGGTAAAAAATGGCTCTATTTCAGTTTTAACGGTCAAACAAATTTCCGTACTAATATTGGCAATGGCCAATACCATATTTTTACTGGTGTGATTTTCAAAATGCATCACAACTTTACCCGCTGCAACACAGTCTTGCTTTACTACTGGTTCATTGGGCAAATAAGACAAAGACAACTGTGAACTATCACAGCCTTCTTCAACCAAAACACTGATCATGCGCTCTTCAACTAAATTGAATATTTTTAATACCCCTGCTTCTAATTCAATGTTGAGTTCTTCCTTAGCACCCGCAGCAACGCCCTGTATTGCCCGCAAACTGTCGGTAAATAAACTGGAATTGGCACGCCATTGGCGATTGAAGCGGTACTTCTGCCAATAATCACTCATATTAAGCTTTGCTGGTTCGTGGAAAATAATTTTACGAACGTGGGGGGAAACCACAAAACTGACCATAATGAAGTCATCAAGGGTGGCGACGGTATCTATCTCACACAAGGTACAATGAAAGTGGGTATCCACTTTGCGTAGTGAAGCAAAGCTGTCAACGGTATCGCCGCAGACAGGGCACACCAATCCCCAATGAATATCGAACAAACCCAGCCGTGTGGCATGCAAAAACAGATCACACCCTTCTTTTTCGTGAATATGTTTCTCTTTAGCGTAGGCCAGTGGGTCTACTTTAAACAGATGATAATCATCAGCACTGCGAATAAATGCTTCAAATTTAGAGAGTGTACGCGGACTCCAGCCAGCAACATTTTCCAACAAGCCCATGCGTTCATCCAAAAAACTCTCATCGACAGTTATCATGTGCTTGTCCTTTTTTGCCTTTGGTATTGCTAGAGTGAGAAGTATCTTTTATATCATGCCATGAGTATTTTTTTCATAGCGATTAACGCGGATTTACTCTTGACGACTTTCGCCTTGATGCCTTGTTAAAAACCGCCAAAGTATCTTCTTAATATCATCCAAGTAGCTATAAACCACAGGCACAACAATCAACGTTAATAAAGTCGAAGTAATGACACCGCCAATAATGGCATGCGCCATGGGCGCGCGTTGTTCGCCACCATCGCCTAAGCCCAAGGCTAAAGGCATCATGCCCATTATCATCGCCATTGTCGTCATTAAGATCGGGCGTAAGCGCGTGCGTCCTGCCAATAAAATGGCATGAGTACGGTCTTCACCTCGCGCTAAAGCTTCTTTAATAAAATCAATCAATAAGATGGCGTTTTTAGTGACCAAACCCATCAACATGATAATTCCAATAATCGAAAACAAGTTCAGCGTACTGTTAAAGATAAACAACGCTAAAAACACGCCAATTAACGATAACGGCAAAGAAGTCATAATAGCAACAGGGTACAAAAAGCTATTAAATTGCGAGCCTAAGAGCATATAAATAAAGATAATCGCCAGCATTAACGCACTCGCCGCATAACCTGCCGACTCGGCCATATCTTTATTGGCGCCTTCAGTTTCAAAATGATAGCCTATTGGTAACTTAATACTATCTTGTAGCTTTTGCACATCAACCCCAATATCACCTGCGGGTCGGCCACTGGTATTAGCTTGAATCAACACCTCACGTGATAAATTACGACGGTTGATTTGTGCTGCACCTTCACTTTGCTCAAAGGTCGCCACTTGACCTAAAGGGATCATATACGGGGCATCAGTCACTCTGTCTTTATGGCTACTGGCAAAGGTTAAACCGCTTAAATCGCTGATTTCACGACGGTCAACATCAGGCAAACGCACACGGACATCATAGTTTTCACCTTGACTGTCTTGCCATGTGGTGACAGCTTCACCAGCTAATAATGGCCGTAAGGCTTGGCCAATGGAGGCTACGCTCAAACCTGCATCACTGGCGGCTTCGCGGTTTAATTGAACAGCAACGGTGGATTTATTGTCTTTCAGCGATGACTCAATATCGACGAGACCTTCAATTTTGTGCATTCCGTCAGAAATCTCTTTGGAAATGCGTTGCAGTTCTTTTAAGTCCGAACCTTGCACACTGAGCATGATAGGCTTCATGCCGCCCGAAACTGACTCTTTAGCAGCAGATACCGAAGTTACGCTAATACCTGCAATTTGACTTAAACGCTGACGAAACACATTGGTTAAGGCTTTTTGGCTTAATGTCCGTTCTTTCTTCGGTTTTAATAACACACGAATAGTGGCGCGATTACGCCCTGGATCAGAACTGGTATTGAGTGTGGCATAGGTGCTAATGACTTCTGGATAAGCACGAATAATAGTTTCGGCTTGATGAACTTTGCCTAAGGTATATTCGAGTGACGCATCAACAGGCGTTTCAAACTTCACGCCGATTTCGCTTAAATCGGGCTCAGGCACAAACTCTTTACCAATGAAGCCCGATAAAGTAAACGCGCCGACTAAACTGGCAACGGCAATCAGCAAGGTAATACGACGATGACGTAACGCCCAAGCAATAAGTTTGACATAAACATCACCCAGCTTATCTAAACGACCTGAAAACCAATCTAAAAATGCACCAAAACCCCGACGTTTAGTCGTTTGCGGCTTGTCTGGCCATATCGATGACAACATTGGGTCTAAGGTAAAACTGACAAACATCGACAGTAATACCGCCGAACTAACGGTCACGCCAAATTGAAAAAAGAAGCGACCAATAATACCACCCATAAAAGCCACAGGTAAAAACACGGCAATAATGGTTAAGGTAGTGGCAATCACCGCCATGCCAATTTCGGATGTGCCCTCTAAAGCGGCTTGATAATGACTTTTGCCCATTGCCGCATGACGAACAATGTTTTCACGGACAACAATGGCATCATCCACCAATAAACCAATACATAGCGATAAAGCCATTAAGGTCATTAAATTCAGGGTAAAACCAAAAAAATACAGGGCAAAAATGGTGCCTAATAAGGAAATCGGTAAGGTTAAACCTGTAATAACCGTGCTCCGCCATGAGCCTAAAAACAGCAAAACAATTAAAATAGCTAGTACCGCACCTTCCAATAAGGTTTTTTGCACATCGACTAAAGACTTACGAATGGATTTAGAACTATCTGCCACCACCGTCATACTCACACCTGCAGGCAATAGTGGCCGAATTTCTGCTAACACTTCATTGGCTTTATTCACTACATCAATAACATTTGCGCCTGAGCTTTTAATGACATCAACAGAAACTGCTGCTTTGCCGTTAATCAATGCCGCTGATTCTAAATCTTGCTCGCCATCAACAATATCGGCGACTTGCTCTAAATAAATCGG
>JBKJUH010000084.1:0-4724 GCA_046590075.1 Agitococcus sp. | reverse complement strand
GGCGTAATCTGCACCAAATAATTGTTTAGCACGGTCAATCGCTAAACTTTCAACAATATCCACGTACTCACAACCACCGTAATAACGCTTACTGGGGTAACCTTCGGCATATTTATTGGTCAGTTTGGAGCCTTGCGCCGCCATGACTAGCGGTGAACAATAGTTTTCAGAGGCAATCAATTCGATGTGCGCTTCTTGGCGAGCATCTTCTTGACTGATGGCTTGGGCTAATGCAGGGTCAAACTGGGCAAGAGTAGTAGTGCTAAACATCGCAGGGTCTCAGGTCGAGCTAAAGAAGGCGGATATTTTAACACGGCTGCGGTCAAGCGATAATGATTTTCTCTCATAATGCGAATGAGCTAATATCACTCCAAATTCAACACCCTTCTGCCGCCGACAAATGCCTTTTGCCAATAGCTTTGCTCTAATTTATCTAAACGCACAAAATTACCCGAAGACGGTGCGTGAATAAATCGCCCTTCACCGACATAAATACCGACATGATTGATTTTATTAGTATTATTCGTTTGAAAAAACAATAAATCGCCAACAACTAAATTGTCTTTATCAATGGAGCTGCTATGCTCATACATTTCTAACGACGTGCGCGGTAGTTTTTTTATCCCCGCTTGCAGTAACACATACTGCACCAAACCACTGCAATCAAAACCGACATCGGGGTTACTGCCACCAAAAACATAAGGCTTACCAACAAAACTAAGGGCAGATATGGCTGCCTCTTGGAGTTTGGCAATCGGTTGTAGGGCTAATGGGGTTGGGTCGGGAATAGAGGGAAGATGTTCGAGTAAATCGTCGAGTGGGTCGGCGTTGATTGGTGATGAAACCAATATCAGCCAACACAGCAAGAAGAAAAAAGAGGAAGTTTTCATGGGCGTTTGTTTTTTTGAAGGTATAAATGTCAGTATAGCCTAAACAAAACTGCGTTATAATCGCGCCACCTTAAACTATTCCCCCTGATTAAATCTATGGCGCAATATATTTACACCATGAACCGTGTTTCTAAAATGGTTCCCCCTAAACGTGAGATTCTAAAAGACATTTCTTTATCCTTTTTCCCAGGTGCAAAAATTGGCGTGTTGGGCTTAAACGGCTCAGGCAAATCGACTCTTTTACGCATCATGGCAGGCATTGACAAAGACTTTCAAGGCGAAGCACGCGCCCAAGCAGGCATTAAAATCGGCTTTTTAGAACAAGAGCCACACTTAGATGTCAACAAAACTGTGCGTGAAAACGTCGAAGATGGCTTAGTCGAAGTTAAAACCGCCCTCGCCCGTTTAGATGAAGTCTTTGGCGAATACGCCCTAGAAGATGCCGACTTTGACAAGCTCGCTGCTGAGCAAGAAAAGTTAGAAGGCATTATTCAAGCATGGGATGGACACAACCTCGACAATCAACTCGAACAAGCTGCTGATGCCTTGCGCTTACCTGCATGGGATGCCGATGTTAAAACTCTATCGGGTGGCGAGCGTCGTCGGGTGGCTTTATGTCGTTTGTTGTTATCCAAACCTGATATGTTGCTTTTAGACGAACCCACCAACCATTTGGATGCCGAATCGGTGGCTTGGTTAGAACGTTTCTTAAAAGACTTTGCGGGTACGATTGTCGCGATTACCCACGATAGATATTTCTTAGATAACGTCGCCGAGTGGATTTTAGAGCTAGACCGTGGTTATGGCATTCCCTATCAAGGCAATTACTCCTCTTGGTTAGAGCAAAAAGAAGCGCGTTTAGAAAGTGAAGAACGCCAAGAAGAAGCGCATTACAAAGCCTTAAAACGCGAAACTGAATGGGTGCAACAAAACCCGAAAGCGCGCCAAGCCAAAAGCAAAGCCCGTTTGAATGCCTATGAAGAACTGTCGAGTAAAGAGTTTCAAAAACGCAACGAAACGCAAGAGTTGTACATTCCACCAGGCCCCCGTTTAGGTGATGTTGTCGTAGATGTGCGTAACATTAGCAAAGCCTATGACGACCGATTACTGTATGAAAACGTCAGTTTCACTGTGCCTAAAGGCGCAATTGTTGGTATTGTTGGCCCTAACGGTGCGGGTAAAACCACACTGTTCAACATGATTACAGGCAAAGAAAAGCCAACAACAGGTGAAGTCATTGTTGGCGACACCGTGCGTATTGCTTATATCGGCCAAATCCGCGACAACCTCGACAACAGTAAAACGGTGTGGGAAGAAGTGTCTGGCGGCCTTGATATTATTAAGGTTGGCGACTTTGAGATGCCCTCACGTGCTTATATTGGTCGTTTCAACTTTAAAGGTTCAGACCAACAAAAACGTGTTGGCGAATTGTCGGGCGGTGAACGCAACCGTTTACAGTTAGCAAAAATTTTGCAACTCGGCGCAAACGTCATCCTACTCGATGAACCCTCCAACGACTTGGACATTGAAACCTTACGCGCCTTGGAAGATGCGGTATTAACCTTCCCGGGTTGTGTGATGGTAGTATCCCATGATCGCTGGTTCTTAGACCGTATCGCCACCCATATCTTGGCTTTTGATGGTGATGAAGTGGAATGGTACGAAGGTAACTACAGCGATTTTGAAGTTTGGCGCCGTAAAAAACTCGGCAGCAATGCTGGGCCAAAACGGGCGAAGTTTAAGAAGATTGGTGGTTAATCTCCCTATCGTTTATATGTGCTAGCTCAGATTTAGTCTAACAAAATACTCATTACGCAATGGGTAACGTCAGATCAAGTTTGCGCTAGTACACACCCTCTCCCACTTAACGTGAACAACAACGATGACAGTTTCATTAAACCATTTTTTATCTATTTTTGACCAAGCCACCATTAATCGTAGCTACGACTATCTGCAACACATCAACACAGAAACGATAACACTTGCTGAAAGTAATGGCCGTGTCGTTATGTCTGCCCAAGTCAAAGGCGGTCGTTATTATAAAACCACGATTAGTTATGACATTCAACGCGACGGCTTAGTCAACACACAATGTAGCTGTCCTGTCGGTATTAACTGCAAACATGGAGCGGCATTAGCTCAACTGTTTTATGACGACTTTTTAGATGACTTTTTAGATAACTTGTTAAACGGTGTTATCCAAACCGCTCAATCTAAACCAAACACCCATCCCGCTACGCAAAACCCAGCAGATAAGCAAGCACTGTCTTGGCTTAACGAATTTAAACGCAGCTTAACAAACACGCCAACACCACCCAAAGAAAAAGCCAAGCAATTTATTTATATTTTAAGACAGCAAGTTACACTCACCATTGATGTATTAAAGGTTAAACGCAATAAAGCTAACGACATTCAAGAAACTAAAACCTATCACCAACTTGACAATATCATTTCTCATAAAATAGCCATTCCTAAACATGAACGTTTATTATTTTCACAAATTTATAGTTATGCCAAAACAAAAGTAAAGTACAATCATTATTCCTCCGAATTAAATATCACCCATATACCCTTAGCCTTTTTAAAAAACTTAATGGATAGTGGTGATTGCTATTGGCAAAATCATCAACACTCACAACCGATTACATGGTCAGCGTCTACTTATCAACTCCATTTTGAATGGCAATATGATGGCGTTCAGCAAACTGAAAAACTGGTCGCCGTATTACACGCCGAGTCAGAGCCATCAAACATACCCAACAAATTTCACATTATTTATAGCGAACCTTTGTCGTATCTTGACCTTGAACAATTGAAGATCGGTGAACTACACACTGACTTTCAGGCCGATGTCATACACAACCTACTCGCCATGCCTCACATCCCCCAAAGTTTAATGCAGCAAGTCAATGAAGCCTTGCAAATAAATCCACTGACCAAAAACTTACCGCCTGCAAAAAGCATTCAAGAAATCCCTAATTTATACGGCCAATTCACACCTATTTTGCGTTTTGGTGGTTTTGAACGACTCAATGATCTGATGTTTAATCTCGAACAAAGTCTCGCTGAAGTATATTTTAACTACACAGGCGGACGTATTAAAGCCAATGAAACACAAGATTTTTTCTTTGGCAAAGAGAATGGCGCAACCGTACGGCAATACCGTGATCTTGCCCAAGAGCAACAGCGTTTTTTACAGCTTAAAAAGCTGATTACCTCGTTACAATGGGCAAATAAGCATCCATCGCTCAAACAATTAGCCCAACAACACAGTCATGCGCTGGTCTATGCCACTAACAATGATTGGATTCATCACCTCATTCCTAGCAATCAAATAGAAGCCTTAGGTTGGACTGTGGAACACCTTGAGGACAGTCATTTTAATTTGCAGTACGCGCACACTATTGAGCTATCACTCAAAGACTCTAGCTCACAACACGGTTGGTTTGATGTCGGTGCAACCATTCAAGACCAACAGGGCAACACCTTCAATTTGGTTGAGTTATTGGCGACGTTAATCAAACGCCACCCTGCCATTGTTGAACCTGACAATATTGAACAATTAAATGACGATGGTTTTTTCTCCATTGCACTGGGTCACAATCAGCCTGATTTAGCCATTGCCATTAAAGATATAAAACCGATTTTACGGCACTTAGGTCATTTATTTGCACAGGACAATCAGAGCATTGATCGTTATGATGCGGCGCAACTACTTGACTTACAACATCATTTAGGAATGCCTTGGCAAAGTAATGAGCGACTCATACAGTTTGCCGAAAAACTAAAACAAAGCTATCAACAGCAATTGCCAACACCACAAGGTTTTCATGG
>JBKJUH010000055.1:0-13410 GCA_046590075.1 Agitococcus sp. | reverse complement strand
CAACGCTGCAGTAAATCAATTAAAACCCGACTCGCTTGATAACGATTATTGACTAGGTCTTCGTACAAAAACTCTAACTCATGTCCTAAATCGCCTAAGCTGGCAACAACAGCCATGCGTGCGCCGCCTTTCAGCGTATGCAAATGGCGTTGCAGGACACGCAAAGGTTGTTTGTCTTCTACCTTTACGCGCCACTTATTCAACTCATCGTCAGCAGCCGTTAGCACTTCTTCGGCTTCTTCCAAGAAAATAGCCAACAACTCAGCATCCGCGCCATCGTCTATTTCGGCAACAGGCGGTGAATAAGTGGCTTCTGCCCCCAAAGAAACAACAGGAGGGCTGCCACCCCATTCGCCTAAACGAGCAATCAACTTCGGATTAGGTGCAATCGTTTGACTTGCTGCTAAGGTGTCAAAAATATTGATAATTTCGTCGTGAGCATTGGCTAAGTCTTCTAACAACTGCTCGTTAATCAAGGCTTTTTCGGTATCTTCCGCGACAAAACGATAGACATAAATCAACTGATTGGCTATTTCAGCCAATGGCAATACTAAGGAAGCCGTTGCCGACGGAGCTAACAGCTCCAACTCTTTGAGTAGTTGTTGAATATGCTCAGCATGCTCAGGCGCACTTAACCAGCCACTGAGCTCCCACGGCGCATCTAATAGATAGTCTAGACCCAGCTCAAGGAAACCTGCCACCAAACCTGCGGTATTAACGGGGGCGGTCGTGGCAACTAAACTTTCATCATCTTCTGATAGTGGTGTACGAGCCACCTTATCAACCAGATCAACAAACTCTTTTAATTCAGGAACTAAACCTGCGCCACCTGTATTGACATCGGCGATACTATGGGTAATTAAACGACGTGTTTCAGCCAACAGTTCGATGTGTTTATGCTGCAGACCACGGTGTTGACCTCTTAAATCTTTGAACAACTGCTCCATGGGTGCAGCAATCGTAGCAATCGTTTTTACGCCAGCCATACCTGCGCTACCACGCAAGGTGTGTAACGCCCTAAGCATTTGATCAGTAACGGGAACAGCTTTGTATTGCGCAGGTAAACTTGCTAAATAGTCGGCAATTTCATTTAAATAGCCATTGGCTTCATTGGTGAAAATATCTAACAATACCGCATCTTGAGAAACTGCACTTTCATCCATTGTTGCAGGCATATCTGCAAGGCTAGCAGCTAATTCCTCAAACGCATCAGTCATGTCATCTGCGTCAGACTCTTCCTCATTAACTTGCTCGGCAATAACATCAGCAACGACAAGTTCAATACCTTTGGCACAGGCAACAGCCGCTTCAATTTCCTCAACCGTAACCACCTTAGCATGAGCCAAAATATCAGCCACACTCATGAGTGGTGATGTATTTAATGTCGGTACTTGTTTATGTTGGAAATTTGCCACTAACTCAGGAATGACCTTAATAACTTCAGAAATAAGAAAGGACATTTCTGCACTTGGGTGAGCCGTTTTATCAATGACTCGGTTGAGCATATTTTCAACTGACCATGCCAACTCTGCTTCTACTTTTGCACCCACCATCCGTCCAGACCCTTTTAAGGTATGGAAACCACGACGAAACTCTGTTAATGCCGATTTATTATCAAAGTTCGCAGCCCATTTAGGGAAATACGTATGAATTGTTTCGAGGACTTCCTCTGCTTCCTCAATAAAAATCTCGCGAATTTCATCATCTTGACTAAAGTCATCTTCAGGAACAAGAATATGCTGTGGAACCAGACTCACAGTCACAGGAGCTGTTATTTGAGCAACTGCTTCAGCGTTGGAATCTTCAACAATTTCTGCACTCATACTTTCCGACTGATGAGCCAGTGACATGGACTCTTCGCCAAAATCCGTAGGCAAGTCAAATGCCTCACCCATCAAGTCCGTATCTAATTCGACTGTTTCATTCTCAGACTGAACTGTCTCTTGAAGTGCGGGTGATTCAATGATATCGGCAAAAACAACACTAAACTCACCCGTTAAATCACTCGCCATTTCGTAGGAATCAGTCGCCGCCTGAGTGATAACTTCCTCAACAGCTTCTTCTGTTGGCAAGTCACCACGTGCATAGGCTAACGCCCATGCAATATCCTCCAGGCTTGGCGATTGAGCCTTAGCAAACAAATCAGCAACACTCATCAGTGCAGCCGTATTTAAAGAAGGAGGTTCTTGGTTTTTGTAATTTGTCACGAGTTCAGGGGTTATCGCAACCACATCCGCAATCAAGCCCATCATAACGGCATTGGGTTGGGTAGTTTTATCAATGACTCGATTGGGCATACTCTCAATTGACCATGCCAACTCAGCAACCACTTTCGCGCCCACCATGCGGCCAGAACCTTTTAAGGTATGGAAGCCACGACGAACTTCTGTTAACGCCGATTTATTGTCAAAGTTAGCGGTCCATTTAGGCACAAAGGTTTGTAAAGTTTCTAAAACCTCTTCTGCTTCTTCAACAAAAATCTCTCGAATTTCCTCATCATCACTCAATTCATCTTCAGGAACAGTCGCTGTTATTTCAAACGGTGCTGCTTTGGTGACGGATTTGCTAACAACCACTTTTGCAACAGGCTCTGCTTCAACAATAACATCACCAACGATTGCTTTATCAAAATCGGCTAATGCTTCTATTACTTCAGGAACTTCAATGCTTGCGTTTTGTAATGCCGCAACATCTTCTTTGATTTCCAAGGTTGCTAACTGTTGTGGAACAGCCATATGAATCAGTGTCGCATTTGGATCAACAATTAACGCTGATTCTGTACCGTCAAATTGCATTACCTCTGGTGCGCTTGCTTCAGTTTTTGGAACCACGACAGATTTAGGCTTAAAGCTCATATTGCCTAATAAAGCCTCAGCATCAAACGTAAGTGTGCTATTAAACATACTGTCATCATCTTCGATGATGTCTTTTGGCTCAAGTAAAACGACAGCAGGAATGCTGAACAGCGTTTTATCACTCAGATCGACTTTTTGAGTTGTAAATTCATCTGAAACTTCGGGCATTTCAGGGATGTTGACCGCTGTTAATGTCGTTTGTGTTTGATCTAAAGCATCTGCATCCTCAAAGCCTACATCTTTCGGCTCTGGCAATACCAAAGCAGGCATTGATAGCTGCGTTCTATCTAAATCAATCGTGTCCTCAACAACATCTTCCTCAAAGCCCACATCTTTCGGCTCTGGTAATACCAACGCAGGCATTGATAGCTGTGTTTTATCTAAATCAATAGCCTCCTGTACTTCTACTTCGTGTATGTCTTCAGGTAAAACTAACGCAGGGATATTGTACAAAGTCTTATCTAGCAGACTTTCTGGCACATCAAAAACCACATCAGGCAGTGCTTTTTCTTCTTCTTTTTTCGCTTCGGTACGACGCACGACAGGCTCAGGCGGCGGAACTAACACCAAGCCATAGCCCAACTTATCTAATGATTGAGCCGCTAAATCTAATAAACTGTTGTTTTGATGATGATTGGCGACACGTTCTAGATAATACTCAACAGACGAAATGACATCGGCTAAGGTGTCCATTTCCGACCAACTTGGGCGGTATTCATCTTTTAATAAATGTTGTTGAATAAATTCAGATAGTTTTGCCAAAATTTGCGCAGGACGTGTTAAGTCCAGCATAGTCAAGCCACCACGTACTGTGGCCAATAATGCAGGCAATTCTTCTAAACGCTCAGCATTCCATTGAGAGCTAATGTATTCGACAATACATTCCTTCGCTTTTTCTAAGGCCGTACGTGACTCCCTCAACACCGCACCCTGCGCCGATGACACTTGATCGACCATCGCATTACCACCAAACGTCTCTATAGACGAAGATAGTGGTTGTTCATCGACGACTTGCTGTAAGCTAGACTCAACTTCAATGAGACCACTCGCAACTACCAACAAAGCACCCTCTGGCAAGACACCAAAATTAATAGCCTTC
This sequence comes from Agitococcus sp., assembly GCA_046590075.1. GTDB lineage: Bacteria > Pseudomonadota > Gammaproteobacteria > Pseudomonadales > Moraxellaceae > Agitococcus. Next base: position 9,456 of record JBKJUH010000055.1, on the reverse strand, counting down.
GTTAAGGTGCGTGCTTGCTCGGAAATGATTTTTTGCAGTTGTTGAAAACCCAACACTTGTAAGGTACTGGCTACTTGTTTAAGTATAGGAAGCAGAGGCTGTAAGGAACTAATATCAGGACGACTGGCATAGGTTAGATCATCAATCGTTTCTTTAACATGCGCCAGTTCATCACTCACACCTTTGATAACAGACTGCATGGCTTGACGATCTGGCGATGCTAATTTTTCTTTTTCGGCTTCGACGGTATCAAATGTGGGTAAGATCTCATCAAGGCGATACAGCGCACGAATAACAACAATACGATGCGTAGTACCTCGGCTTTTGGCCAAATAATAAAGAATATTTTTAAGTAATTCTAAGGGTGGTGTATGTTGCGGATAGGCTGAAAACTTACGCAACTCTTGTTCGACTTCACCCAATAATATCTTAATTGCAGGCGTTAATGGAATACCGTTTGCCTTCAGCCCTTCGACCAGAGCCGAAGACATTTGCCAAAGTGCTTGCAACGCTTTTTGACCGATGAACAATCCTAGCTTTTCAAAAACCAACAGTAAATTATCGTAACTTTGCTGCAAATTCTGCTGACGAATAACACCTAACAGACTTAACTGATAACCGTGACGTAGTTTTTTAAGCGCTGCAGGAAATGGAGCAACCCCAGACTGCCCTAAAACTGAAAATACGCGTACAAAATCAGGCTTAAATAAAGCCAATTCGGACAACGGTGTTTCGTCATGCGCCACTCTAAGTGCATTGATGGTTGGCAATAATACAAAGGGCATATCACGCTTGGCGACTTGCAAACGCTCTAAATACGCAGGCAACTGCAACATCGCTTCAATTAACGCATGATGTGCTTGAGCACTATCCACCACTTTATGATTGACCAAGGACAGACAGAGCTTTTCCATTTCCTCGGCCAACATAGCCGCGCCATAAAACTCGACCATTTGCAAAGTACCAAAAATTTGGTGCAAATAAGCCAAGCAAAAACGCAGTTTCGCCACATCATGCGGATTGGCAATATATGCCTCTAACGCCTGTTGCGCTTGTTTTAATGTTTCTTCTATCTCGCTTTTAACCCAGTCTAAAGCAAGAAAGTTATGATTATCACTCATCTTGTTACCCACCCTCTGGGGATTTGATGCTTTATTATTACTACCCTAAAACTTAGGCTATACGTCGATAGGCTAAAGTATCAGGATAATCAATGCGCTCTAGCAATGGATGTTGCCAATCCATCATCTCGCCCACACCTAACACTAAGATTCCTCCTAACTGCAGGCGTGTAGCAAGATGAGAAACAACATCTCGTTTGCGAAAACGGCGAAAATATATCAATACATTTTGACAAAAAATAACATCCATATCACCAAAAGGAGCTTTTTCTAACTCCATTAAATTTAGCTGCGCAAACGCAATTCTTGCTTTTAATGTTTGACTTATTTGCCAATCACGATGATTAGCCAATATAAAAAAATATTGCTCTTTCAGTTTTTCGGGAATACCGTGCAGTTTACGCTCATTGTAAACACCTAACTTTGCTTTCGCTAAGGTGGGTAGACTGATATCTGTGGCGGTAATACCGTAAAAAACATCTTTACGCTGGGCTGAATACAACAAGTCCTCAACCAGCAATGCTAAAGAATAAGGCTCTTCGCCTGTTGAACAGCCTGCACTCCACAAGTTCAGGGCAGTGACTTTTTTATCAGCCAACCTCGCTTTTAAATGCTTTTCTACCAAAGCATAAGAACTGGCATGTCTGAAAAACGAGGTTTCTTGGACGGCTAAACGATCAACAAGTAACACCCACTCCCTTTCCCCTCTTGCTCCTGACATCAATTGCTCATAATAACCATCATAATCATTCAGAGAAATTTCACGCATCCGTGTTGTAAGGGCAATCTCCAAAAAAGGACGACGTGTTTGCGTAAATGTCATCCCTGTTCGAGACTCAATCATGCCTTGCCACAAGGTGAATTGCTCATCAGAAATAGGAACTACTGGCTTGATACCCCAATCTTCTAGTGCCACGCCCGTATCCTCGCGTTGGTCAAACTACTCGCCAATATTAGGCATAGTCTGGTAACTTGAAGCCCGCAACTGATAAACGTAATTCAGCAGCCATTTCTGCCAAGTTACCAATCGAACGCGCAGTAGCAATGGTACCTGCAGTCGTTTGCGTGGTAATTTCTTGAATGACGTTCATGGTATTGGAAATATGACCCGCTGATGCTGCTTGTTGACGTGCTGCGTTGGAAATATTCTGAATCAAATCAGCAAGGTTACGAGAAACGGATTGGATTTCTTCGAGTGCCACACCCGCATCCTGCGCTAAACGCGCACCGCGTACAACTTCGGATGTCGTTTGTTCCATCGAGATAACCGCTTCGTTGGTATCGGATTGAATCGTTTTAACCAATTGCTCAATCTGCTTAGTCGCAGAGGCTGACCGTTCAGCGAGACGTTGAACTTCGTCGGCAACCACCGCGAAACCACGACCTGCTTCACCCGCCATCGACGCTTGAATCGCTGCGTTTAACGCGAGAATGTTGGTTTGGTCGGCAATGTCGTTAATCAGAGAAACGATGTCACCAATTTCTTGCGAGGATTCACCCAACCGTTTAATACGTTTCGACGTTTCTTGAATCTGTTCACGAATGGTATCCATACCCTCAATAGAACGTTGCACCACATCCGCCCCTTTATGGGCGATGGCTACAGATCTGTCCGCAACGACTGCTGATTCAGCCGCGTTGGCGGATACTTGGTCAATGGAAACCGCCATTTCGTTAACCGCAGCCGACGCACCTGCAATCTCTTGCGCTTGATGTTCAGATGCTTCAGCTAAGTGCATCGCTGTTGACTGCGTTTCTTGTGCCGCAGAAGACACTTGCACGGCTGTTTGGTTAATCGTAGATACCAATTGACGTAATTGGTCAATGGAGTAGTTAATCGAGTCGGCAATCGCACCCGTGAAATCTTCAGAAACGGTTGCTTGTACGGTTAAGTCACCATCCGCCAAATCACCCAACTCATCAAGCAAACGTAAAATAGCCGATTGGTTACGTTGATTTTCAAGTTCAACGGACTCAGCACGCTGGCGATCAGCATCTGCGTCTACTTGAGCACGTTCTTTATCTTGACGAGCACGAACACGAATAAAGCCAAACAAGGCAATCAACGTCGCCGCTAAAGACAAGACACCAATAATAGTCGCCAACAAGGCATTAGCTTCTTCATTGACGATGCCCGTTACTTTGGTGAGCGTAGAAAGTAGCTCTGGAGAATCACGAAAGATAGCAGCTGACGCTTCACGCACCTGAAACAATTCGGGTGAAGATTGCAAAATTTCGTTTGCGCCCTGCTGAACCGAGCTTTCAAATAGTTTACTGACGGCCGTTAACGATGCTTTTGCCTGTGGATCTTTAACAGGAAGCAATCCCAAATCTTGATCACCATTTAACATTCCCGCCAGCACTTGGCCAAAAGTTTCGGCATCACGACCAAAGTCATCTGCTGCCATTACCGCATTTTCATCACCATTTAAGACACTACTCACCGAGCGCAGAATACGCTCAGCAAGTACCGATTGGTTTTTAGCAATCACAACCTGTGACGACTCGGCACCTGAAGCAACCATGGCATCCACAATGGCATCATTTTCTGCTTGTAACTCAGGCACAGCATCGGCAATACCTGCTACCAAGTCATGCAAATTACTAACGGTTTTTTCACCCGCACTCACCGCTTGGATGTTTTTGGCTACACGCTCCCAAACAACTTGTACGGCCTTGGTATCTGAGTAGCTTTCATCGTGAAGCTCTTTTAATCCCGCCCAGCGCTTATTAAATTCTTTCGATGCCTTACTCAGTGATTCGAATGCCTGCTGGTTACCCGAAGCCGCCTCAGTCGCGTTTTTGGCAATATCCTGTGACAACACTCGCAGTTCAGACGCATGCTGAATCATTTCACGACCGTTAGAGCTCTTTTTAGCTACAACCACAAAAGAACCTGCGGTAAACATAATAAAGATAATAAAAGCCAACAAATAGCGCGTTGCTTCGGGCGTATCGGCTAAAGACCGCCAAAAACCACGGCTAAATACGGCCTGATACGTATTTTTAGAAAACAGGCTTTTAAATTGAATCCCTGAAAGAGATTTTCGCAAATTTGGCATTGGTGATTTCATAGCGGACAGATCTCCACACAACCTGTTTTTATTTTCTTTAAAACCACGAAACCTACATTAAGCAATCGCTGCTTTGAGGAAACGTGGGTCTTCAATCAAACGACTGAGTAACAAGACATACCATGTACGCCCATCACGAACAAAAGCCCCCTGAACAAAGGGAGCCGCTTCTGCAAAAGGAGCTTTTACATCCATTCTATAGTCCGCGATATTAAAATGCTGCATACCCAACACTTCATCTACCGTTAGACCTGTAAAAACATCCTGATGATCGACGACTAACACCCGACGTTTATGTTCCTGAACATGAGTCTTGCGACCCATAAACACCAACATATCACTGATAGGCAATAAGCGCCCCCGAACATTCGCCAAACCTCTCATCCACGGCTCAACACCTGGAACTAAGGTATAACGCGGCACCTTCAAAATCTCAGCCACCTCACCGATAGGCGTTAGAAAATTCTCACCAGAAAGTAAAAATCCAACCCCTGTCCATGCATTGGCACCCTGCCCTAACAAGCCTAATCCACGTTTTTTAGAACGTTCGGCTATTTCTAGCAGTTTAATAAAGCCTTTGGCTGCCATGGTACTACCTACTTGCCTGGAATTAAGTTATGAATCACTTTCATCAGCACATTTTCATCCACAGGCTTGGTGAGATAGTCGCAAGCTCCTTGCCGACGCCCCCAAACACGATCTGTTTCTTGATCTTTTGTTGTCACAATCACCACAGGAATGTGCGCAGTATCTGCACCTTTTGTAATCTGACGCGTTGCCTGAAAACCATTGATTCCTGGCATTACCACATCCATCAGCACTAAATCAGGTAACTCTGCACGCGCAACAGCAACCCCATCCGCACCATTAGTGGCCTCTAATGCCACATGACCATGCCGCTCTAAAATCTCTTTAAAGCGATAAGTTTCTGTTGGCGAGTCATCTACAATTAAAATACGAGCCATACTGTCCTCATTCTTATTGCTATTGACAGGCTAGGACTTGACATACTGACGAATGGCACTAAATAACTCTTCTTTACTGAAGGGCTTAGTGAGGTATTCATCAGAGCCAACAATACGCCCTTTTGCTTTATCAAATAAACCGTCTTTACTTGACAACATAATGACGGGTGTTGACTTAAAAGCAGAGTTATTTTTAATTAATGCACAGGTTTGATAACCATCTAAGCGTGGCATCATAATATCAACAAAAATAATATCTGGATTGGTATCAGCAATTTTTGCCAAGGCATCAAAACCATCTGTTGCCGTAATCACCGTACAACCCGCTTTTTGCAATAAGGTTTCTGCAGTACGACGAATAGTCTTAGAGTCATCAATTACCATGACTTTCAAGCCATCAAAATTCTCTTCCATCGGAATCGCCTTCCTATTATGAGGCTATACAGCCAATTGTGGAGTTCGGAAAGTTAAACCAAACACCCCGTTTATCATGTTCTAAATGTGCTATTCGGGGGGGTTACTCTTCTTTTAACATAGTTTTTCGGATGAATCCATAGGGGAATGGACTTAGCCTAACAAACTATCGCCTAAATAAATTACAAAGGCTTAGCATGACAATCTCATGTTTTATACAAAGTTAACGTTTTTAATCAACTTAGACAATGATCTATTGCTGAGCCTGTGCGAAGTTGCACAAATAGACAGCACATTTAAGCCAAGTTATTTTAGTTATGTCAAAATTATTTTTTTAACAAGCAAAGTCAACCACATCTAATAACGAAAATGGCCAGCCCAACTCTTGCCCTGTCTCTTTCCGTAAAACGGGTATCCTTATACCATATTTTTTCACTAAATTATCATCTAAGGCAACATCTATATACTGCCAATTAAATGAGATTGCCATTTGCGCTTGCGCCAACACCATCTCTGCTTCATCACACAAATGACAACCTTGGGTTCCATAGAGCGTCAACACGCCTTGCTCCTCTTATTCTGCTTTTGGACTAACTTGCCAACAACGATGAATTTTTAGGTTACGCTTATAATCAAAGCCAATCGTTTCGGGCGTGATTTCTTTGAACTGCAAATAACACATCGACTCTTCTTCCAACTGAAAACGACGAAAGTTGGTAGAAAAATAACAGATGCCATTCGGGTTGAGCAGCCGCATGGCAAGGGTAATTAATTCAACATGATCACGTTGGATATCGAACACATGTTTCATCTTTTTGGAATTGGAAAATGTCGGTGGATCGATGAAAATGACATCGAAGGTTTCTCGGCATTGGCTTAACCAATCCATGACATCGGCTTCAATAAAATGATGATGGGTTTCGGCAATACCATTAAGGGCAAAATTACGCTTCCCCCAATTCAAATAAGTATTCGATAAATCGACACTGACCGTTTCTATTGCGCCACCCAGTGCGGCATGGACACTGGCCGAGCAGGTATAAGCAAACAGGTTGAGAAAGGTTTTACCCGCCACTTGCTGTGCCATTTTGAGGCGAAGGGCGCGATGATCTAAAAATAATCCCGTGTCTAAATAATCGGTCAAGTTTAATAAGAAACGTGCTTGCCCCTCTTGCACTTCGTTATATTTATTCCGTTGGCTTTGTTTTTCGTACTGCTGATTGCCTTTTTGTTGGGCGCGTACTTTGATAAATACTTTATCGCGGTGCAAACCAAAAATATGGCGAATCACTTGCAAAGCCATTTTAAAACGAAAGCTTGCTTTTTCGGGGTCAATCATTTTCGGTGGCGCATACTCTTGGACATGCAACCAGTCACCATAAACATCAATCGCAATATTAAAGTCGGGTAAATCGGCATCATAAACACGGTAACAACACACACCTTCACGTTGCGCTTGTTTATACAAATGCTGAATATTTTTGCGTAACCGATTGGCTAAGGCCTCGCCTTCAACAGGAAGTTCACCTTCAACTTCAATAAATTTATGCGGTGTTGCTAAGGGTACATTTTGGATATTGCCATGACGTGCAAAAACATTAAGGTCGCCATTACGCAGTTTTTGCGTGTGTAGATGTTCAAAACCTAAAGCGTCTGCGTGTTCAATTTGTGCTGCTAAAACAGCCACTTGCCATTCAGGGAAGCGTTCTTTAGCTAAACGGCCTAAGGCTTTATATAAATAAATCGCGGTATCGGTTTCGCCTAAACGCTCGCCATAGGGCGGATTAGTAATCAGCAAACCAAAACTGGCAGGCTTGTGCGGCAGTTGTGCTAATTCGCGCTGTTCTAGGCTAATAAACTGGCTCAGACCTGCGGCTTCAATGTTTTTTTCGGCAGCACGCAAAGCGGATGTGTCGGCATCAAAACCTATCATCATTGGCCATGATTTGTTTAAGCCTGCTGCTTGACGCTGACAAGCTTCTTGCCAACAGGCTTCCCACACCTCGGCATTATGTCCTTCCCACGCTAAAAAGCCATAATGGTCACGCATGAGACCAGGTGCGACATCACCATACATTAATGCGGCTTCGGTGAGGAAAGTGCCTGAACCACACATCGGGTCAACTAAGGCATCAAATTTAGCCTCTGGCCATCCCGCTTGCTGCAAAATAGCGGCTGCCAGCTTTTCTTTTAAGGGCGCGTCACCGATCAATAAGCGATAACCGCGTCGGTGCATACTTTCGCCCGACATATCCAAACTGACAATAATACTATCGGGTTGTATTAACACATGAAGATGAATATCGGCATTTTGGGTATCGACATTGGGACGACGGCGTGTCTGCTCACGAAAATAATCAACGACCGCATCTTTCAGTTTTAATGCCATATATTGGGTATGACAAACGACACCTTTAATGGCGACGGCACGCACAGCAAAAGTTTTTTCTAAGCTAAACACATCTAACCACGGAAAATCAATGGCTTGCTCGTATAGGTCTTCGGGGGTTTGGCTTTCGACACGAAATAACGGCTTGTACACGCGTGACGCTAATCGTGACCATAAACACAATTTGTAGGCGGTGCTTAAGTCTGCTTCCACCATAATTGCGCCATGCTGTTGACTGACAACCGTTGCGCCTAACTGCGCCACTTCGATGGCTAATAACGGTTCTAGACCGTCGGCACATGCGACAACCCAAGCAGATACTGTCATGTTTTTACTCAAAATTTCAGAAATAATGTCCACGCAAAACGGTAGAGCTTATACAATACAACAGGCTTTTAACGCGAAAATGCCTTGATAAAATCGGAGCGAATTTTTTGGCTATTCGGCATTCCTCGGACTGGCCAACGAATGATACGGATACCTGCGGACTTTAACGCTTTATCCTTTTTGGCATCGGCCTTTACTCGGTCTGCGCGCTCGTGACTAGAGTCATCTAGCTCAATGGCCGCTAAAATCTTCGCACCATCAGGCGCACAAATGACAAAATCAACACTCATGCGATTAATGCGGTTAAACCATGCTTGCTTGTCTGCGTTGGGGTCAACTTCAATCATGCGGCATAGCTGCACCTGACTAAAAATCAAATACTCAGGCAAGGCTTGGCGTAAACGCACAAACAGCTCGCGCTCTGGTGCAGTCATTAACTCTCTAGGGATATATGGCCAACTCGCCATACTATCAACATCTTGTTTTGCCGACTTTTTTGACCCCGTTAGGCCAATTAAAATAATGTAAGCTAAAACCAAGAGTATCGAAAACAAAGCGATATTGACAAAACTTAAGGTTTCCAAGGTGTAACCCATGCTCCTGTTACGCCCAGTGAAGACTCATGGCTTAAACGTCCTTTTAAACTATTGGCTGCATCTTTTTGCAATTCGGGGCCAACGACCACTTTCCAAGCATCGCCATTTTTCACCACACGCGCACGATAACCTTTGCCTGCCAGTTTACTACTTAAGGCATCGGCTTTACTGCGGTCGCCAAAACTTGCCACTTGCACGACCCAAGCTTCGGATTTTTCTTTATTTTTAGCTTGCTCTTTGGCTTGTTCCTTTTCTTTCGCCAACTCTTTTTGTTTACCTTCTAGGGCAAGTTTGGCTTTGGCTTCTTCTTTCTTTTTAGCGTCGGCTTTAAGTTTATCTTTTTCAGCCGTTAGCTTATCTGCTTGTGCTTTTTCTTTCTCTGCGGCTAATTTCTCTGCTTTTAGCTTGTCTTTTTCTGCTGTCAGTTTCTCCGCTTTGTCGGCGGCACTTTTATCTGTTTTATCGGCGGCTAATTGCTCGGTTTTCTCTTTAGCTACTGCTTTGTTTTTAATAGCTTCTAATTTGGCTTTTTCTGTTTTTGCGTCAGTCTGAATCTATTGTTGTTTGTCG
>JBKJUH010000402.1:0-3435 GCA_046590075.1 Agitococcus sp. | reverse complement strand
CAGTGATAGTACCTATTTAGAGCCTGCTCTAGATGTCTTTACCGATATTGTCGCTCATCCGAGCTTTCCTGAAGCACCCTTTAATCGTATTTTTGATGGCGCACAAGTGGGTCAACAACAAAAGCAACAATCCCCTTCTGCACAAGCGGGCATTTTGTTTTACCAGCACTTGTACGGCAATCACCCTTATGCTCACTCGCCTAGCGGCACACCTGATAGCTTAAAGAAAATCAAAACCGATGATTTACGAGCCTTTCATCAACAATATTTTGTGGCTCAAAATGCAACCATTGCCATGATTGGCGATATGAGCAATGAACGCGCCAAAGCTATTGCCGAAAGTATTAGCAGTCGCTTAAAGCAAGGTAAAGCCGCGCCCAAACAAGTCACTGTGCCGCCCCTAACTAAAGGTGTGCATAAACATCTCGCCTTCCCCTCTCAACAAACTTATATCATGATGGGTCAAGCCAGTATGCGGCGTGATGATAAAGACTACGAAGCCTTATATGTTGGTAATGAAATTTTAGGTGGTGGTGGTTTTGGCTCTATTCTTATGAAAGAGTTAAGAGAAAAGCGCGGCTTAACCTATGGCGTATATAGCTCGGTTGTACCTATGAGTGCCGAAGGACCGTATATGATTAGCCTGTCTACTCGTAACGACCAAACACAACAATCCTTAGATTTAATCCGCAGTAATTTGCGCGACTTCTTGCGTAATGGCGCAAACAAGGAACAAATTACTGAAGCCAAAGACAATATTTTGGGTGGTTTTCCGTTAAGTACATCGAGTAACGCCAGTATTTTGGCTTATTTAGGCTCGATGGGTTTTTATAACTTGCCTGCCAATTATTTAGACACCTTCCCTGACCGTATTAACAAAGTCACCGCGAAAGCTATTAAAGCAGCTTTTCGTCGCCATATTAACCCCGACAAAATGTTAACTGTCACCGTCGGTCAAGGAGTCAACGTTGCGAAAAAATGAGTCTCAAAAAAAGCTAACAACCAGTTCACTGCGGATTATTGGTGGGCAATGGAAACGACGCACCTTGACTTTTATTGCCGTTGAGGACTTACGACCCACGCCCGACCGCGTGCGTGAAACACTGTTTAATTGGCTACAATTTGAGATTCAAGGCAAACGCTGCTTAGATGCATTTGCAGGTAGCGGCGCGTTAGGGCTTGAAGCCTTATCGCGCGGTGCCGCAGACTGTGTGTTTATGGAAAAACACGCTGCACAAGCTAAACAACTACAACAAACACTCAGCGTCTTTGGCAAACCTGCGACCGTGTTAGTGGGTGACAGCTTACAACTGCTCAATCAACAAACTATTCCTTTTGATGTAGTATTTTTAGACCCGCCTTATGCCTTAAATTTTTGGCAGCCTGTGTGTGCAATGTTAAGTAGCAAACAACTCATTCATGTTGAGAGTTGGATTTATATTGAAGCTGACCGAGAATGGTCAGCATTAGAACTACCGTCAACATGGCAAGTCGCAAAAAGCACACGCGCTGGCAGTGTTCATGGTTTTTTAGTGCGTTATCAGGCAAGTTAGTGCTAGTCCGTTCGCACTGAGCCTGTCGAAGTGTCTTGACCAAGCGAATTATTTTAAGGTGATGATCAATGTCTAAGGCAGCAACCCTTTCTTTTCACAAAGGTATTTTTAATAGCCCTTTTCGTCCTGCACCTTTTTTGGCCAATGCCCATTTGCAAACTTTATTTGCGTCGGTACATCGTAAAACACTGCCGCAGCTAAAACGTGAACGCCTACGTATCACCCTTGCTGATGGTGATTTTGTGTTATTAGATGCCCATACGCCTGAAAAAGTCAGTGCTGACGCGCCTTTAGTGTTAATCATTCATGGCTTGAGCGGCTCAAGTGACTCGCATTACGTCTTGGGCTTGCAAAAAGCCTTAGCCAAACAACATTGGCCAAGCGTAGCGATGAACTGTCGAGGCGCAACCGAACCCAATCTGGCCACTAAAGCCTATCATGCCAGTGAAAGTGTCGACGTACTGAGTGTGTTTGATTATTTCGTGAACAATCAGCATCGCCCCATTGTTGTTGTCGGTTATTCTTTGGGCGGTAGTATGACCATTAAAACTTTAGCCGATTTAGGAAAGCACCCCCGTTTATTAGCAGGTGTTGCCGTGTCCACGCCCTTAGAATTGGCGGTTTGTGCTAAACGTTTAGATTCGGGATTGTCGATGATTTATCGTAAACACTTGCTCGATAATTTACATAGTTTGTGGTATGACAAGTTACGTTATTTAGAAAATACAGGCCAAGTACAACAAGCCCAACAGATAGAGCAATGTTTAACTCACGCGCCATTTACGTCCTTTTGGCAGTTTGATGATTTATTGATGGCTCCTCTGCATGGTTTTAAGGGTGTCCATGATTATTATGCCCGTTGTCGCCCGAATCAATTTTTGAAAGATATTAAAGTGCCAACCTTAGTGATTCATGCCTTAGACGACCCGTTGATGTCGCCCTTTGTTATTCCACAAGCCAACGAATTATCGCCAAGCATTCATTTTGAATTAGCACAACACGGTGGTCATGTCGGTTTTATTTCGGGTACTGTCACCCAACCGATTTATTATTTAGAACAGCGAATTCCAGCATTTTTGAATTTTGTGTTGCAAATGGAGCTTGACGTTAAGGGCGGATAGTATTTGAAGAATATGGCTCAATTTATACACGGCATTAACTTAGGACTTACGCGGTTATCGCTTATTCGTTCACATTTCAGCCGCTTTAGGCGGCTTTATGTTCACAAAACGCGCTAATCGCGGTGCGATGCGTAAGTCCTGAACTTTAACAAGTAAGTTTTTAAGTTTAATGCTTGACAAGCAACACCTAGACTAAGAAAATACGCCCCTCTCTTGTAGAGAGCGTTGGCTATGTAGCTCAGTTGGTTAGAGCACAGCACTCATAATGCTGGGGTCGCAAGTTCGAGTCTCGCCATAGCCACCAAAATACTGTTGTAATATCAAAGCCTTGCAGTCATGCAGGGCTTTTTTATTTCTTAAATTATTTTGCTGGATTACCCATGGCTTACCAGCCGCCTTGATGAGGCTATTTTCAGGCAATAAAAACCGCCTTATGTAGGCGGTGTAAATTCAACCTGTGGGCTTTACTCAAGCGGCTAATTGTTTAAGCCGTTCCAACATGGCCTCGCGTTCGTTCGACTTAGACAACCTGATTCGCTCGTAGTGGTTGCCCATATATTCCTGACTCAATGCTTTTTTAGACAAGTCGCTGCCGCCGTTGGGTTCTTCATACGTTTCTAGGCCGTAAGACTTACGCTCGTTATTTTGGATGATGTTCTTGATGTTGGCTGCGTAGGACATACTTTTCAGTGTGTCCTCTGCCATTTTTAAATTGTCGTATAGGCCATTAAAGACTAAACCATCACTCCCTATGATTGTCT
>JBKJUH010000330.1:0-2719 GCA_046590075.1 Agitococcus sp. | reverse complement strand
CCCGTACTATTGGTCGTCGTGTAGAAGCCATGCAAGCATGGTTGGCTAATCCTGTATTGTTACGTGCTGACCAAGACGCTGAATACGCTGCCGTTTACGAAATCAACATGAGCGACATTAAAGAACCCATTCTTTGCTGTCCAAATGACCCTGATGACGCAAAATTGTTGTCGCAAGTGGCTGGTCAAAAAATTGATGAAGTGTTCATTGGTTCTTGTATGACTAACATCGGCCACTTCCGTGCTGCGGGTAAGTTATTAGAAAAAGTGGACGGCGGTTCGCTGGCAACGCGCTTGTGGATTGCGCCGCCAACCAAAATGGACGAACACCAACTTAAAGAAGAAGGCTACTACAACATTTATGGTCGTGCGGGTGCGCGTACCGAAATGCCAGGTTGCTCTTTGTGCATGGGTAATCAAGCGCGTGTTGCGCCTAACACCACTTGCGTGTCCACCTCTACCCGCAACTTCCCTAACCGTTTAGGTCAAGGTGCTAACGTGTTTTTGGCTTCTGCTGAGTTAGCGTCTGTGGCTGCGGTCATGGGTAAATTGCCCACGGTTGAAGAATACATGGTTTATGCGAATACCCTTAACTCAATGTCTTCCGAAATCTATACCTACTTAAACTTTGACCGTATGGGCGAATACACTGCTCAAGCGGCCAAAATTAATGTAGCGCAATTGACTTAATGATTTAGGAAGGTGTAATACCAGTCGGCAAAAATAAGTTGATATAAACTTGTAATTGCTTTGTACTGTTCCGTTCGCGCTGAGCCTGTCGTACTTCGTCAGGCTCAGCATAAAACGGAGCTTTATGCCAGTGCTTCGATACTTCGCCAAGCTCAGCATCACCACGAGCGGAAACCCAAGTTATTTATAAATACTAACGCCAAAGTTTCAGTGGCTCTTTGAAGCCGTTTGACTCCTGAGGGCTGGCTACGCGCATGACAATTGTGCTACGCAGGATAAACTTTATAGATCTTTGCGAATCTCATTCGGTCAAAAACCATACTACAATGCCTTGCAAATAAGGAGGGAACCATAGACCAGTCAGGTGCGACAAGCACCCAGCCTAGGGCAAGCGCACTTAAAATCCCAAGACTGCGAGCAAGAACGCCTCATCCCATCCTGCTTTGAGGCGTTTAGTTTTAATGCTACGTTTACGTGAATTTTCTTTCTTGAGTAAGTTAAGTGCCATATGACGTAAAACAGCCATATTTTGAGCAGCATACCCCTCACGCGCACGGCAATAATCTTCCTTAAACACCACATCTAACACCCAGTGCAGATTGTTTTCAATCGACCAATGCGCTCTCACCGCATTCGCTAAAACAGCGGCATCCGCATCTAAACTAGAGATGAAATAACGACGTGTTTCAATACGGCCATGACCTTTATCCACTTCCTCATGAATTTGCGTAGCAATCGTCTTTTGGCAACCCATCGCATCTATCGTCACGATACAACCTGCTAACTCCAACTTTGAAAGTAACTCAGGAATAGCCGTTATCTCATTCGACTTCTCTTCCGTTTTAATTTGGCCTAAAACCATGCCATTGGCACTTGCCCATGCACTCACCATATGCACCGCTGGCTTACCCTTCGCTGTGTTATACGAGCGACGTAGGGTTTTACCATCAATCGCAACGATCTCTCCCTTTGTCTGCTGATGAATGCTTTCTATCCACCGCAAAAAACACCTCTCAAAATGCAAAGGGTTCAATAAACGAAATACGCGACAAAATGTGTCATGTGAGGGAATACCATTGGGTAATTCTAGAAAACGAGCAAACCAACTTTGCTTTGATTCGCCAAAATCCTCAACTTCTGTCCACCCCTCAGCCCCACAAATAAAAGCCGTCACAGCAATGACCATAATATCCACCAAGCGATGGTGTTTGTTTCTGTCAATTCTAAAATCGGGCATACCTTCAAATATTGATACTAAGCTCATGTTTTATATACGAATTAATGAATAATACCTTTAGCCTAACCAAAATTTCAATGAATTAAAAGACGGTCATACGTTTTTTATTTAAGTGCGTTTGCCCTACCACCCAGCCCGATTATTGTGTTATTTTTGATGGTTCTAAGGTAGTATTAGTTTTAAATTTTGTCGTGGGTGTTTGTTCCTTACGCTGGTTGTTAAGCATTCGCACATAGAATCAATCTACCCCCACCTAAAGAGATTATTTACATGAAATTGCTAATTGTATTTGTTGTACTCGCCTTCTCCATCGCCAGCTGCGCGGTCTACACCCCATCAGGCTCTGTAGTCATCGACCCTGCAGGCCCCCAAGGTTCAGGCAACGGTAAGTTCTGCCCACCTGGCCAAGCCAAGAAGGGCAACTGCTGAGTTGAATCTTTCCGCATGCCACAGGTATGCGATTTATGCTCAAGCTTGCTTAACCACAGTTTGAAGATCAAGTGTCAAACGAGTAACGCTAGGCGAGAAAGGCCTAACTACCCGCATAACGCGCAAGTACCCAACAACAAAATTAAAAAACTGAGATTACCTCAGAACCATAAAAAATTACACAATAATCGGCTGGGTACTTGTCGCACTTGACGCGCAAGTTAGACTAGGGCGTGTTGACACTTTGTTTAAGTTATTGAAATAAGGTAGTAAATTCGTAGAATTGCAGTTCTCACACAAACAAGACTACGAATTTACATGCCCCGCCTGGTAGTGGGTCGAAGTTATGTTTTGCCATAAATAT
>JBKJUH010000242.1:0-4109 GCA_046590075.1 Agitococcus sp. | reverse complement strand
GTTATAGGTTTCTTGCAACGAAGCCATGTCGGTATGAAAAGAATAAGCATCTTTCATAATAAACTCACGCGAACGCATTACGCCAAAACGTGGGCGAATTTCATCACGGAATTTGGTTTGAATTTGATAGAAATTAATCGGTAGTTGTTTATAGGATTTCAGCTCATTACGTGCTAAGTCAGTAATGACTTCTTCGTGGGTTGGGCCGAGGACATAATTAGCGTTGTGACGGTCTTTGAAGCGCAATAACTCTGCGCCATATTGCACATAACGCCCCGATTCCTCCCATAATTCCGCAGGTTGCGTCACAGGCATTAACACTTCTAAGGCGTGAGCGCGGTTCATTTCTTCCCGAATAATGGCTTGCACTTTTTGCAGTACGCGTACACCCAAAGGCAGCCAGTTATATAAACCTGTGCCCACTTTACGAATTAAACCTGCGCGAAGCATGAGTTGATGGGAGATAACCACGGCATCGGAAGGCGTTTCACGAAGGGTGGCAAGCATAAATCGGCTGGCGCGCATGGTGCTAATGCTCAAAAAATAATAATGACGGTAATTTTAGTAGGTAATCAACAAATAATGAAAGCAAGAAATAGCGGCAAACTGCCTACAAAGGGCTTTTAACTGCTAAAATTGCCAGCTAGTTTCCTGTGTATTGAGAATAATGTGTCTAAGTTAAGCGCAGCCACCATTACGACACTGATTCGTGAAACCGTCGCCAGTGCCGAAAACTCGCAATTTACCGTGCTAAGTGCCGACGACAATACCGCTAAATGTGTGTTGCCTTACGATGCCTGTCAGTTACGCTTTGGTGGCACGTTGTCTGGGCCAACGATGATGACCTTAGCCGATGCCGCCATGTATGCGGTCGTATTATCACGTTATGGCCAACAATTATTGGCCGTTACTCAAGACTTCACCATTCATTTTTTATCCAAACCGACAGCCGATGACTTACACGCCACCGCGACCATACTCAAAGCGGGTAAACGTAGTGTGATGTTAAGTGTACATATTTACAGCCAACAACAGTTAGTGGCTCATGCCTGTGGTAGTTATGCTTTACCACGAACAACAGAATAGGCTGTAGCCATCAATCTAGCGTATTTTATTTTTATTCGGTATTTTTGTTAGGACGATATATGACAGCCAAGCCTTTAACGGTTGACCAACTTTATAAAACCGCCAATGCGGAATCTTTGCCTGCCTCCACTCGTCGTTTAAAAGCCTTTAATGACTTTTTAGGACAGGAACGTGCCAAAGAAGCGGTGTTAATGGCGTTGGAAATGCCCCATGACGGCTACAATATTTTTGCTATTGGCGAAAATGGCTTAGGTAAACGCACGATGATTAAGCGTTTATTGGCGGAAGCGGCACAACAAGAAGAAGCCGCCAGTGATTGGTGTTATGTCAATAATTTTGTCGAGCCGCGTAATCCGATTGTTCTAGAGTTACCTGCGGGCAAAGGTACGGTTGTGCAAAAAAGTATGACAAAACTATGGCGCGCCATTAGTCGGGCGGTACAAGCCTCGTTTCAACATGAGTCCTATGTCGGACGGGTTGAAGGCTTAAAGTCGGGGCTGGCACTGGCACAACAAGATGCCCTGCAAGATTTAGCCTTAGAAGCCGAAAAACGGAGCTTAAAATTAGTTTTACGCACACCGGGTGGTCATGGCTTTTCGCCCATTAATGCCGAAGGCGAGGTGATGAATATTGATGCCTTTAATGCATTAAGCATTGACGAGCAACAACACCGTAAAACCGCCATGCACGACATGGAAAAACGGCTGCAAAAATTGGCTGACCGCTTAGGCCGTATGGAAGACCAAAATCGTGACCAAGTGCAAAAACTCAATGATGAAGTGACTTTAGCGGCCATTGAACCACTGATTAAAAAACTGAAAATGCAGTATGAAGATTTAACCTCATTAGTCGATTATTTAGCCACTTATCAACAAGATATTATTGAAAATGTTGATTTAATACTCAATAGCCAAGAGATAGAGCCTGACGCAGTTGCCAGTGTCAGTAGTGATAATGCCATTCCTTCGCGTTATCAATTTAATGTTATTGTCACGAATAACCCGAAAAAAGGTGCGCCTGTTGTTTTTGAAGATTTGCCCACCCATTACAACTTAATGGGTCATGTCGAACAAGTGACGTATATGGGGACGGTGGCGACCGATTTTACCTTGATTCGCGCAGGGGCATTACATCGCGCCAATGGCGGTTATTTGTTGTTGGAAGCAGAACAAGTGTTAGAGCAGCCCTATGCGTGGCAGAGCTTAAAACGGGCGTTACGTTCACGGTCGTTAAAACTGTCGTCGTTAGAGCAAATGTTGACGCTCACAGGCACGATATCGTTAGAGCCAGACCCCATTCCTTTAGATGTGAAAATTGTTTTATTAGGTGATAGAGAAACCTTTCATCTGTTGCAAGAGTACGACCCTGAGTTGCAGCAATTTTTTAAAATTCGTGCCGATTTTGCCAGTGCCATGCCGCGCACTATCGAAAATGAACAAAAATACGCACACTTCTTGGCCGATTGTGTCGCTAAAGAAAAGCTGTTGCCCTTTGACCGTAGTGCCTTGATGGTATTGATTGAAGAAAGTTCGCGTACTGCGGAAGACCAACAAAAACTATCCCTGCATGCCTCTAGTGTCGGTGATTTATTACGTGAAGCACATTATTGGGCAATTCATCACCAAGAGAAACAAGTAACAGCCGCTCATGTGCGTCATGCGTTAGCAGGGCAAGAGCGTCGTCGTGGCCAACTGCGTGAACTGTACATGGAAGACATTGAACACGGTACACAACTGATTAACTGCGAAGGCTCTGTGGTTGGTCAAATCAACGGCTTAACCGTCGTCCATTATGCCGATAGTGAGTTTGGCTTACCGTCACGCATCACTGCGACAGTGCATCAAGGTGGTGGTGATGTCTTAGACATTGAACGCACGGTGGATTTAGGCGGTTCACTTCATGCCAAAGGCGTATTGATTTTATCGAGCTATTTAAAGGCGAAATTTGGTCGAGACCGCGCTATTCATTTTTCCGCCAGCATTGCTATGGAGCAAAACTATGGTGGTGTCGAAGGTGATAGCGCAACAATGGCGGAGTTAGCGGCATTGGTCTCAGCTATTACCGAATTACCTATCCGTCAAGATGTCGGTATTACTGGCTCAATGAATCAAATGGGCGAAATTCAGCCGATTGGTGGTGTGAATGCCAAAATTGAAGGCTTTTTTACCGCCTGTCAGTTAAAGAGGTTTACGGGTACGCAAGGGGTGATTATTCCAAAGCAGAATGTGCGTCATTTAATGTTGCGCCCCGAGGTTTTACAAGCGGTAGAGCAGGGCTTGTTTACCATTCATGCGGTGAGTCATGCCGAAGAGGCTTTAGAGTTGTTATTGGGCGTGCCAATGGGCGAGGCGAATCATAAAGGTAAATTTCCTGAACAATCCATTATTGGCCGAGTATTAACGCAACTTAAACTGTGGCATAAAATTGATAAAGGCGATAAGCCAAAAAAGAGTAAGAAAAATAAAAAAGAAAAGAAAAGTGAGGAGCATAAAGACGGTAAAGTTGTGGATGCATAAGCAATGTTTTTTATGATTAAGGATGATAAGGTGATGAAAAGTCTAGTTAAATTGTTGCCGTTAGTAGGCGTGTTAGCGGGTTGTGGTGACGGTGGTGACGTGCCACCAACCACAACGGCCAATTTATTAGTGCCAGTTGTTGCTACCTCTTGTGTATCGCCTAAGGTGCTGCAAAGTGGTGTTTGTGTTTCTGTGGCCAATATGTGCCAAACAGAAACTGAAAAAACATGGGTACGTGCTTATTTAGATGATGAGTACTTGTGGTACAACGAAATAGTAGAAGTGCCAAAAGAAAACTACAATACCCCTCAAGGATACTTCAAGGCTTTGCTCGTGAAAAGCAAAGACAATTTTAGTTATACGCAAGATCAAGTCGAAGTAGATGGCTTTTTTGAGTCGGGAACGAATATTGGGTACGGGATTATGTGGGTGAGTGATCCTATTGCGAATAATGCGATTCGTGTCGCTTTTGTTGATGCAAACTCACCCGCGGCTTTGCAAGGCATA
>JBKJUH010000102.1:0-3098 GCA_046590075.1 Agitococcus sp. | reverse complement strand
ATTTAGTCCGTGATGCCGATGGTGATGTCTTAGGCGTAGTTGCGATTGACTTAGAAACAGGTGAGTTAGCAGTATTCCAAGCCAAATGTACTTTGTTCGCAACAGGCGGTGCAGGGCGTATTTATGCGGCTTCTACCAATGCGTTCATCAATACAGGTGATGGCTTGGGTATGGCCGCGCGTGCGGGCATTCCATTGGAAGACATGGAGTTCTGGCAGTTCCACCCAACGGGCGTGGCGGGTGCAGGTGTACTGTTGACGGAAGGCTGTCGTGGTGAAGGTGGTTTGCTGCGTAACAAAAACGGCGAGCGTTTCATGGAGCGTTATGCACCAAATTTGAAAGACTTGGCGCCACGTGACTTCGTATCTCGGTCAATGGATCAAGAAATCAAAGAAGGTCGTGGTTGTGGTCCTAACGGTGATTATGTGGTTCTCGACTTAACCCACTTAGGCGCGGAAACCATTCACAAGCGTTTACCATCGGTTTATGAGATTGGTAAAAAATTCGCCAATGTTGATTGCACCAAAGAACCTATTCCTGTTGTGCCGACGATTCATTATCAAATGGGCGGTATTCCAACCAACATTAATGGTCAGGTTGTTGTGCCTAAAGACGGCAATCCAAACACGGTTGTTAAAGGTTTATATGCCATTGGTGAATGTTCGTGCGTCAGTGTTCATGGGGCTAACCGTTTAGGGACTAACTCGTTGTTAGACTTAATTGTGTTTGGTAAAGCGGCTGGTAATCATATTATTGAGACGGTGCGTAATACGCCAGCTTCTGGCAAACAGTTACCTGCGAATGTGTTGGAAAAAAGCATTGCGCGCATCAAAAAATTAGACGACTCTACTTCGGGTGAATATGCCCAAGATATCGCTAATGATTTGCGTAGAATCATGCAAGCCCACGCTGGCGTGTTCCGTACTCAAGCCTTGTTAGACGAAGGCGTAAAACAAGTGCTTGCGCTTGAAAAACGCTTAGATAACATTCACTTAAAAGATAAATCTCAAGTGTTTAATACCGCGCGTATTGAAGCCTTAGAGTTATATAATTTGATTGAAGCGGCCAAAGCAACCATCATTTCAGCAGCGGCACGTCCTGAAAGTCGTGGCGCTCATGCCCATGATGACTTCCCAGAGCGCGATGACAAGAACTGGATGAGACACACCTTGTGGTACAAGGAAAATAACCGTCTTGATTACAAACCCGTCAAGATGATTCCCTTAACCGTAGCAACTGTAGAGCCTAAAAAGCGTACATTCTAACTAACAGGACTTACGCATCGCGCCGCGATTAGCGCGTTTTGCTCACATGAAATCTGCCTAGCGGCTTTCATGTGAGCAAATAAGCGATAACCGCGTAAGTCCTAAAAAGCCAAGCTTAGGGGGAGAATTGCAATGAGTGAAGTCCGTACCTTTGAAGTGTTGCGTTATAATCCAGATAAAGATAACGCGCCGTATATGCAAACGTATCAGTTAGAGTTAGAAGGCAACGAGCGTATGTTGCTCGATGCTTTGCTTAAACTGAAAAAAATGGATGAAACTTTAAGTTTCCGTCGTTCTTGCCGTGAAGGTATTTGCGGTTCTGACGGTATGAGTGTCAATGGCAAAAATGGTTTGGCGTGTTTAATTAACATGGCTGACTTGCCGAAGAAAATTGTCATTCGTCCATTGCCAGGTTTGCCGATTATTCGTGACTTAGTTGTCGACATGAGCATGTTCTACAACCAATACGAAAAAGTACAACCGTATGTGGTTAATGATACACCGCCACCACCCAAAGAGCGTTTACAGTCACCGACTGACCGTGAAAAACTCGATGGTTTGTATGAATGTATTTTGTGTGCCTGCTGTTCGACAAGCTGCCCATCATTCTGGTGGAATCCTGAGAAGTTTTTAGGCCCATCGGCATTGATACAAGCGTATCGCTTTTTGGCGGATACCCGTGACACACAAACCGAACAGCGTTTAGCTAACCTAGACGATCCGTTCAGTGTCTTTCGGTGTCGCGGTATTATGAACTGCGTCAGTGTTTGTCCAAAGGGTTTAAATCCAACTAAAGCCATTGGTCATATTCGCAATATGTTGTTAGAGCAATCGACTTGATTTTTTAGTTTTTTGTTTGAAAAAAAGAAGGCTTCGGCCTTCTTTTTTTGTATGGAAATATCGGCGGAAATTGGCCGTTCGCACTGAGCCTGTCGAAGTGTTTTATACCAGCACTTCGACAGGCTCAGTGCGAACGGAAAATAGTGTGGATGCCTACTACTTCTTCTCAATAGCCATAATCTCTTGTATATCAGCTCGTCGTTGGGCAATCTTAGCCATTAACGAATAATTATTTTTTGCCAACACAACCGCTTGTTCCAAGTCTTTTAAGGCTTTTTCGCCCTGTCCCAATAAAAACTCAAACTCAGCTCGCGCTCTTAAAACGCCAAGGCCATCTTTTTGTTGTTGATAGGCTTCCATCATCGCTTGCCAAACAATGGGGTCTTCTGGGCGTTCGTGGCTTAATGGCTCTAACCATTGCAAGCTGAGTTTTCCCTGTTGGCTGAGTGTAGCTGCACGCGCAGCATATAAGGTTAAACTGACACTATCAGGATTCAATAATAAGGCTTGTTGCAATGTTTTTAAGGCGGATTTAGGTTTGTTGTCGGCTATGTCAATATCGGCACTGGCGATAATATAATCCACACGTTGCGGATATTTGGCTAATAACACCGCTATTTCTGCGCGTGCCGCGTCAAATTCGTTTTTATCCATTAAAGCAAACGTTAGGCTTAAACGGGCAGGTTGATTATTAGGATTATCACGCAGTTGTTGACGAAAAGCAGGGATTTGTTGGCTTTCCGCTTGATTCATAATGGCTAATAAACGGGCGCGTATTAACTGATACTCTAAACTGTTGTCAATGCCTTTAACGTGGTACTGGCGAGCGCGTAAAGTGCTATCGGCAATTCGTTCTTGGGTAATGGGGTGAGTCAATAAAAAATCAGGCATTAAGCCGACATGACGGGCTTGTTTATCCAGCTTACTAAAAAAGTTAGGTTCAGCTTCAGGATTAAATCCCGCAGCGACTAAGGTTTTCATGCCAACACGATC
>JBKJUH010000099.1:0-2833 GCA_046590075.1 Agitococcus sp. | reverse complement strand
GCTGATGGTGGTCAGGTTGCTGTTGCGGTCGTAGCTATATTGGGTGGTATTCGTCCCTTGACTCATGCTGATCAGTCGATTCTGGCCATCGACGCCGTAGTTGACGACTCCACCCGCGGCCGTCATCGATTTGCGCGTGCCATTGTCGTAATACCCATACGACTTCGTTTGGCCATGGCCATCGGTCTCCCCCGTTAAACGATCCAAGGGATCATATTGGCGGTTGACGGTGCCCGAACTACTCTCGTTGATGCTCAGGATATTGCCGTTGCCATCGTAACGGTAGCGGGTGCTGGCATCGGGGGCACTGCGGGTCAACAGGCGGTTGAGGGCATCATAACTATAGCCAAAGGTGTTACCCCGTGCGTCCGTTAAGCTCAGGCGGTTGCCGTTGCCGTCATAGCTCATGGTCTCGCCTTTGCTGCTTGAGATGCGGCGATTGGCCAGATCATAACCGTAGCTGAGCGGGGCTTGGTTGGGAGTGTAGACACTGGTCAGGTTGCCTTCGCTGTCGTACTCGTAGTAACTGTACGTGCCCTCACTACCACTAGCATATACCAGATGGTTCAGCCCGTCATAGCCATAAGTCCACGTCGTGCCTTTGGGTTTGATGACACTCAGGCGGTTGCCATTGCCGTCATACGTGTACTGCGTCGTCTCGCCCGCGCCATTGCTTTCGCTAGTCAAACGGCGGCGCTGATCATGGGTCTGTAACAGTGGCTGCCCTTCGGGTAAGGTCGTTTGTTGCAAGTCACCCATGGGGTCATACCCATGCGTCGTGACGCTGGCTTCAGGCAGGCTTTCCGTCAGTATATGACCCAGACCGTCATACTGCCATGAGCTGATGTTGTGGTTGGCATCCTGCGCCAGAATTTTTTGTCCTAAGAGGTTGTATTGGTATTGTCCCAATGTGATGCCCGATCGTTTCTCGCTTAACAGACGGTGTTCTCTGTCATAGCTATACGTCGTGGCGATACCCCGTCGATCCATTTTTTGGCTGAGATTACCCACCAGATCATATTGATAAAGCTGCGTGCCGATGCTGTCTTGCTCGTTGACGAGACGGTATAAACTATCGTAGTCATAGCGGACCTGATTGTTGTTGCGGTCAGTCAGCGATACGCGATTGCCAACGTTGTCATAGCGGTAAGCAAGGCTGCCTGCGGCATCCTGTTGTGCGGTCACTCGATTCAGCGCGTCGTAGGTTTTACGGGTCGAAGCACCACGACTGTTGGTTTCCTGTATTAGATTGCCCATCAGGTCATAGCTGTACGCGGTGGTTGCGTCTTGAGGGTCGAGTTTAGACGTTAAGCGGTTCAACAGATCATAGCTATAGTGGGTGATGTTGTCATTGGCGTCGCTTGAAGTGAGTACATTGCCGTTGGCATCATATTCGGTGGTAGACACCGTACCTAAAGCGTCGGTGGTCGATGTCCGCTGATACGCCTGATTATAGGTGTGCGTCAGACTGTTGCCGTTCGGCCATGTTTCCTGTATCACATGACCGATACCATCGTACTGGTAGCCCCAGCTGCCGCCAATGACATCTTTTTTACTCGTCATGCGATTGACGGGGCTATATTGATAAGCCGTTTGGTGACCTAAAGGATCCGTTTCCTGGGTCAGGTTACCCACCTGGTCGTATTCATAACGCCACAAGGCACTTTGTGCATCCAGATAGCGGATCTTATGGTGCATTTTGTCATAGCTATAGCTATGCACATGGCCTAAGGCATTGACTTCGGCCAGCAGATCGCCAATGGCGTTATAACGATAGGCGGTGATTTTACCCAGCGGCTCTGTTTTGCTGATGAGCTGATTCAACGCATCATATTGATAGCTCGTGGTATGACCGTTGGCATCAACCTCAGATAGCTTGTTTTCACCATCGTAGCTGAAGGTGGTGGTTTTACTCAACGGCTCCACTTTGCGAGTCATGCGATTCAGCACATCATACGCATAGCTCGTGGCATGGCCATTCGCATCTGTCTCGCTGAGCAGATTACCATCGGGATCATGGCTATAATGGGTCGTTTTACCCAGCGGTTCAGTACGCGCTGTCAAGTGGTCAGCGGCATCGTAGCTAAACCCTGTTAAATTGCCCATCCAATCCGATTCACTGGTTTTATTACCTCGATCATCATAGCTCATGCGTTTCGTGGCACCATCAGCACGGACAATGGCAATCAGTCGGCTCTGGGGGTCATAGTCGTAGGTAGTAGCATCGCCATTCTCATTGGTCTCGCGGGTCTTGTTGCCCAAGTGATCATAATCATAGCTGTGCGTATGGCCATCGGGCAGATTCATGGACCGTATATTATTCAGCAGGTCGACTTCATACGTGGTCTTGTGACCATTGGCATCGGTCAGGCCAGTTTGCTGTCCCAGCTCATTACGGGCAATAACCGTCACTCCGCCATTGGCGTCGGTGGTCTGAGTCAGGTTGCCTGCACGGTCATAGCTATAATTGTATTTCCCGCCCGCAGGATCCGTCATGCCGAGTCGATCACCCTTCTCACTATATTGGTAGTGTGTTTCACCGCTATTGGCATCTGTCAGCGTAGTCACATTACCCTTATCGTCATAGCTAAACTGCGTGTTATGGCCATTACGATCTGTTTGCGTGGCGACGCGATTGTGAATATAGCCCAGTTTGGTATAGGTATAGCTACGGGTAAATGCGGACGTTTTTTCACTAAGGACATTGCCATCGGTATCATACGTGTAAGAGGTGGTGATATTGCCTGGGCTGGTTCGGCTCGTCATGACCACTTGATCGGTATCCCAAGTCATCTTGACGATGCCTTCAGGCCCGTCCTGCTGCAAAGGCATA
>JBKJUH010000352.1:0-5188 GCA_046590075.1 Agitococcus sp. | reverse complement strand
CACCACTATCACCCACCACATCGCTTAACGAGAAAGTATATGTGTCAGGCAAATTACCCGTATTTTTGAGTACGTGTTTCCAAACAGCGGTTGTGCCAGGATCTAAGGTCAGCTCGTTAAACGGGCTTAACGTTGCCGCTTTATCTGAAATTTTGGTACTGACAGTATTAGATAGTGCTTCTAAGTCGGCACTACCATAACGATAATAGGTTTTGAATTGATTATTCAGCACCGCACCAATGGTTGCTGTGGTGACATTTGCTTGAATAACAACTTGCTCTTTGCGGCCTTGCACAAAATCATCAAACGCCAAGGCAATACCATTGACAATGGTTAAATCAGGCGGTGTTTTGTCGTCGTAACGATGATAAACCAATGCCCCTTCATTTTGTGCATGGTAAAGCACCTGCCCTGCCCCGCTATAGGTTACCGCTTTTAAGCTGATACCTGCGGGAAACATATCTTCGACTAGTACTTTGTTTTCGTTTTTGCCGTCGATATTAATCACTGTCGGCGTAGCCGTAGCAAGCCCTGCATTAGATACATCTAAGGTGTAACTTATTATGGTTTTATTGGCATCCGCAAGACTAAGATTGACTTCGGTTTTATCGACATTTTTCTGTAAAATTAGCGTTGGGCCAACTGTTGTTGCTTTATCTTTAACGGTAAGTATAGGTGAAGCAGGGAAGTTACCTTTAGTCACTAAATCTAGGAAAAAAAAATCACCCATATTCACGGATTGAGCAATCGTTGCCTCTACCCTACAATCGACAAACTCACCTACTTTTAATGGGATTTGTGTGGCTGGAGTGACAACGATATCTTTAGTGCCATCATGACAAATCAGGTTAATATTTTCTAAAGTGCCGCTATCCCCACCCGCATCGCTGATTGAAAACTGATAGGTATCGTCAGCATTACCTGTATTAGTAAGTTTATGCAACCAAGTGACGACTTTTGCAGGCGAGCCAATGACATCAACGGCAGGCGTGAGCGTTGCTGCAAAAACAGGTAATACATCTACAACTACGCTATTCGATAAGGTTGTCTTATTTTCGCCAAGGTCATTTATATAATCAGAACTGGCCGTATTAGTAATACTGATATAAGCAGGAGCCATCGTTGCGCGCGCTATGCCATAAAACGCCATAAACACTACGAATATAGTGCATATAAATTGGGCGAATTTAGGAATAGATTTAAGATACACGGCTTAGCCTTTATTAGATATTAGAATTTTTATTGAAGAATGCACCGCCCTAAAGCACTAACAACAGCACTTTAAGGCGGGCAATTTAGACATCCATGTCCATAACTTTAACTAAAACTGACCTAAGGCTTATTGGTCAATTTTAACACTAAAGTTAAGAGTCTCTACTTGGTTACCCGTCATAGTACCAAATGAAGTACTAATCGTACCTGCTACACCAAGAGCTGGAGCAGTAACCGCACCACCCGTTGAGGAAACTGGTGCTGGGGTTAAGAACATGGTTGTAAACGCGGGTGTTGCGTCGTTTACTACTACGCTCGTGAGATTAGACACACCTTCGTTAGTGGCAGTAATGCGATACATAATACAAGCACCTGGCAAGGCGTTGATATTTGTAGACGCAAAACCTGTATCCGCCACGCCGTCACAAGTAGCATCTAAGGCTTGGGTTTTGTCTAAACGGATTTGACCACCAATCACGTTAGTAGTATCGGTATTAACTGCTGCCGCTGGTGCTGCAACAGCGTTTACCGTGCCAACTAAGGTTGCTGTAATGGTGGCAGCATCTGTTGTGCCTGGTGTAGCACCTGCTGGTGCCTGTACTTTAGCAAAAATACGGATAGTTTCTGTTGGTTCCAAACCAGCTGCGTTTGCACCTGCGCCTACATAACCTGTTGTACCAGCACTCAATGTGTCAAAGTTACCCGCAGTAATCGCTTGGTCGCCTACATCTAAAGCACCGTTATTATTGGTGTCAATATAGAACACCGTACTAAAGCCAGTAGCCGACAAGGTATTAACAGCCGAGAACACCAACTCACCAGCGGCATCACCTTCCGTCACGTTACCGTTGTTAGTCACTAAATGCGTGTAAACAACTGAGCCGCCTGGGAACACCTGACCTGTATTGTCGGTTGTCATTTGGATATTACGAACAGTACCCACTGTGACCGCATCTTTCTTAGTATCAACAGCACCTGTCACTGGCGACAATGCGCGGAAGAAGACTGATTGTGCCGTTACTGGAGTTTGAGTGACAGGAACACTAACAACAGCACACACTAACAAGCCTGCGCCTGCGTTAATAGTGCCTGTATTGGTGATCGTTGCACCTGTTGTCGAACAGTTACCTGCACCACCATCATTACGGAAAGTCACTGTCCAGCCCGCTGGCAAGTTAAGTGGAGAGAAGCCATTATCAGAGTCAGCAGCTAAGTTATAATTGTCTGCCGAGCCGACTTTGTTTTCAATCATTAACGTAAAGGTTGTGCTGGTGCCAGGGTTAATCGTTGGAGAAGTTGTCCATGCTGCACCACCATTATCTTCTGTGCCTGCTGTTGTTGCAGTGCCAGAACCAAGAGTACTAACAACACCCGTCGTTGCGTTGTTCGATAAATCGACGACATTAACGGTAATAGCCGCTAAATTATCAGTAACGGTATCGGATTTAGTGGGGTCGATAACCGAAGTCGCAGTTACAACTGCATTAAAGTTACTGCCAGTGGCGTTAGCTGGTAATGTTGCTTTTAACACAACTTTGTAGCTTGCACCTGGAGTCAAAGAACCTGTATCAGGAATACCATCGCTGTTAGTATCTTGTAAAACGTTAACACCGTCAGCTTGGAACAATTGGAACGAAGTACCTACTGGGAAACCATTGATACCTGCATTCGCATAAGTAACGTTGAATTTGTCTGTACCGTTACCGTTGTTCCAAATATAGTTATCAAAGACAACCGTGGTGCCTTGACCTGCAGTGGCAACCGTTACAATGTCGTTACCCGATGGCGCACCATTTTGCGTGCTGTCCGTAACTGTATCGTTAGCTGCAACAGCTGCTGTTTGTGTCACTAAGAAGTTAACCGAGTTGGTTGGTTGAGTAGGAACAGGATTGGTACCATCGTTATAAACATAGTTAGCTGTGTTAGTCAACACACCAGGGCGGGCAATGGAGTTACCATCAACACCCGCAGCGTTATTATCAACAACCACACTAAACTTAATAGTACCAGAGACGTTAGGCCCTACCGAAGCAATGGTGACATTAACCGTTTCATCACCAGCAATTGGTGTACCTGCAACGCTATAATTAATGCCTGCAGGATCGCCTGCAACAGCATCCGTTAACGCGCCGCCTGCACTCCAAATACCACTGTTTGCTACATATTTCATGCCGCCAATCGTGGCAAAGTTAACAGCATCTTTTGGAATAGCATCAGTAATAACTACACCAGTCGCTGTATTGTTACCTGTGTTGGTGTATGTCAACGTGTATTGCACGACTGTGCCTGTTGGGCCAGTAATAACATTTGCCGACTTCGTAACCGTAATAACCGCATCCGCTGTTACTGTTGCTGTATCGGTATTGTTTGCAGCACCCGCATTAAACGTCGATGTTGCAGTAATGGTTGCAATCGAAGTCTCTGCAGCCAATGCTGTACCTGGCGCATTACCCACAATCACAAACTTGAAGATACCACCACTTGCCAACACCACTGAAGTTACTGGTGTTGCATTATCTGCCACGCCATTACCATCAGCATCGGCATAAATAGTGAAACCTGTCAAATCGAATTGATCGGCTACCGACTGTGTTGTTGCCAAGGAGTAGGTATCGCTACCGTTACCCGTGTTGGTCAAGGTATGTGAGTAAACAACTTGGCCGCCTGGTGCAACAATTTTGTTGTTGTTAGCGGTTAAGGTGAAGCTACCTACTTGCTGAACAATGGTTTGCACCGTGTTAGAAGTTGCTGTACGGTTGACTAAGGACGCATCGGTATAGGTTGCTGTCGCCGTGTTACCAATGGTTGAAAGCGCAGCAGGAGCCGCCGCAAATGCTTGGCCTGGCACGGCTGCCAAACCGCCTAGCGCAACAGCAACAGCCGCTGCCACTCCATTAAAACGCCAAATTTTGCTCGTGCTTGGGCGAGCATTTTGTTGAGTTTGCATATTTGAACCCCAGAAAGTTTATGCTTGTTGATATAAAAAATTACCGCCTGCCAGCCCGAAAACCAGCCCGCTCACTAGCCTCCCTGCGTAACAACGTGAGCGTCCAGCTCCCATTCACACGAGTATTGCTAACAACGCTAACAACCTTCGTTTTTTCGGTACAAACTGGCGAATCTTGTACCTAATTTTTTTTATTTGCACAGGGCTTCTAGCCAAAAGACGAGAGGTATTTTTTGTTATAAACACTCAAGACTACGAATCAATATTCCTTATATCCATGATTCGCACATAATAATTAGAAATCATGTCAGCTTTATTGCTGACTAATCTTCATACGCGCACTCACCACAATTGATTTTTCTGCCCCCAACTCAGCCACTTTCCAGCGCAACGCTCGATATTGGCTAGTAGGAACAGGCTCTTTTTTGGTGGCATCTATCAGTGGCACAGCAGAATAAGTGACGTTATCAATCGTTGCTTGAGCACCCGCAGGCATTGCTGTTTTCATTTGATACTCCATGCCTTTAGGCACGGGTAATGTGGCCGCCAAGTTACGCACTGCAGCTTTGCTGACATTTTTATAGGTAGCGCGATATTCTAAAGTTTCGCCTGGTTTCGCCTGCTTGGCATCGACTAAAGACTCCTTACCGTCTTTAGTCACCACCTTGAATAACTCTAAATTAATCTGCACGGCTTCTTTTTTAGCGGATGCAGCTACTGGTGCTGCTGTTACTTGAGCAGCAAACACCAAAGAAAGCAGAAACACTGCCAATGTATTAAAAAACTTAAGATGAATCACAGTTTCAATCCTTAACAACACCGTTGTTTTAATGAGAGACGAGTAAAAACACAGTCAGTCGCATAATACCCGCTCTTTAAAGTGATACTTAATAAAGCTGGCGATTGACAATGTTTGTGAGTCCTAGTTTATGCGGATGTATTTTTACTAAAGCGAGCCTTAATTACAAAAATCTACGCTTTCTCTCTTAATATGACACAGGTCACACTATCTTGTTTACATATTAACAA
>JBKJUH010000328.1:0-3834 GCA_046590075.1 Agitococcus sp. | reverse complement strand
AAATAAATGCAGGTAAACGCTCGGGTAAACCCTGCGTTCGTGATACGCGTATTACGGTTTATGATGTGCTCAGTATGTTGGCAAGTGACATGAGCTTTGACGATATTCTCGATGATTTTCCTGACTTAACACGCCAAGATATTTTAGCCTGTTTAGCCTTTGCCGCTGACAAAGAGCATAAAGTGGCGATTTGTGCATGAAGTTATTGTTTGATGAAAATCTATCTTACAAATTAGTCGCTAGATTAGCCGATATTTTTCCTGATGCCATTCATGCGCGCGACCTAGCTAAGCGTGATGACCGATATATTTGGCAGTTTGCCCGCGAAAACCAAGCAGTGATTATGACCAAAGATACAGACTTTAATGATTTAAGTTTGTTATATGGTTTTCCGCCCTTTGTGGTTTGGTTACGAACAGGCAATTGCTCATTAACGGCTATGGAAAATATCATTCGTACAAATTCCATTAAAATCAGAGCCTTAATCTCACAAAATCAATTTGGTGTGATTGAATTATCAGTCGCTTAAATGTTTTCCCTTCCTTTTGTTGCTATGTTATCTATGAAAACCCTTTCCCTTAAAAAGTACGAAGACCGTCGCCTGCGTGAAGGCCATTTATGGATTTATTCCAATGAAGTTGATACCGCTAAAACCCCGTTAAAAACCCTAGAAGCGGGCGAGCAAGTCATTATTGAAGACTTTACAGGTAAAAAATTGGGTATAGCTACCGCTAGTCCTAACTCATTAATATGTGCGCGTTTGATTAACCGAGACATCAAACATCCCCTCGATAAATCATTGATTGTCTATCGCTTAAATCAAGCGTTGAGTTTGCGTGAACGGTTTTATGATGAACCGTATTATCGCCTAGTCTATGGTGATAGTGATGGGTTATGCGGCTTAGTCGTTGACCGTTTTGGCGATTATTGTGTGGCGCAAACAACTACCGCAGGCATGGAATTAGTTAAAGATGACATCGTGCAAGCGTTGGTGAAAGTGCTTAATCCTGTCGGCATCTTGTTCAAAAATGATAGCAAAGCGCGTGCTTTAGAGGGGCTATCGTCTTATATCGAAGTAGCTTATGGTGATGTACCAAAGTTACTACCCTTAGTCGAAAACGGGGTCAAATTTTTAGCCCCTGCCCATGAAGGCCAAAAAACGGGCTGGTTTTATGACCACCGCGAATCGCGCGCGCAATTACGTCGTTTGGTAAAAGGTAAGCGGGTTTTAGATGTCTTTTCTTATGCTGGTAGTTGGGGCGTACAAGCCGCAGCGTTTGGCGCAGCCGAAGTCACTTGTGTAGATGCTTCTGAGTTTGCCCTAGATATTGTTAAACAAAATGCTGAATTAAATGGTTTAGGCGATAAAGTAAAAACCCTACAAGGTGATGCGTTTCAAATGTTGACTGAGTTAAAACAACAAGGTGAGCAGTTTGATGTCATTGTGTTAGACCCACCTGCTTTTATGCAAAAACGCAAAGACCATGCCAATGGTTTACAAGCCTATCGTCGGATTAATGAATTAGCGATGCGTTTGTTAGTACGTGATGGTTTGTTGGTGTCGGGTTCATGCTCTATGCATTTAACGCGTGATGAGTTAGTGGATGTGGTGCGTGGCGCAAGTCGTCATTTAGATAAAACAGCACAAATTGTTTTTATGGGTGGTCAAGGGCCAGACCATCCGATTCATCCTGCGATTCCTGAAACCTCGTATTTGAAATGTGTGATTGCGCGGGTGTTGGGGGCTTAGGGGTTGATAATATAAAGGCATCTTACGATGCCTTTACCAATTAGAATAAAAATTAATTTATTGCCACGTAAGTGTCACTGTAGAACCATCACAGCTATTCGGTGTTGAAAAAGAAAGCGCTGAGCCGAGCTGACTTTGATAGGCTTGTAGAGCAGCTTGTAGCTCTCCTTGATTACTACAAACGGTGTTTGCAGGGAAGTTGGCATAACATATAGCGAACGGAGCACCTAGTTGAGTACCTGAAATTTTGCAGTTTTGCCCACCGCCACCAACACCAGTGCCACCCACGGTAATAACAATATTACCTTCAGTCACCTGAAAACCATTCAACACAGCTAATGTATAAATGCCATTGATTTGTGCTGCATTGGCGAAAGCCGCCATATACGACTGTAATGCTAATGTGATATCGTCGGTTTCCCCTGAGTTGTAATCAATATTGATTAGGCCTTTATTGCCGTCTAAGTTACCGTCGCTAATATCATCTGATAGTTTCTGTAAGACATCTAAAACGGGGCTTTCACCTCTACCTAATTTTGCCAAACCTGCAAGTTTTAAAGCATAGTCATTGGCCGCATTTTTGGCGGTAATGACATTTTTAATAATGGTATCTTTACCAATAATGGTTGGTGGTGTTAGTAGGGAGTTGGTGCCTAGTTCTTTGGCTAACAGTGTTTTAATTTGGCTGTTGGCTTGGTTGACAATATCAGCAGTATTAATTTTTGCTTCTGTACCCGCTGCTTTAACCGCAGCTTGATACGCTAAGTCGGTTAAAACGGTCACACCAAAGTTTGGATTGTCGCCTAAGCTAGGAGCAACAGCGCGAATTTTTTTAGTAGAGAGTAATGGGATATCCGTTTTAGTGGACTCATCATAGTATGTCGCCCCTTGGGCACCATCCGTACCTTGAACTTCGATGATAACAGGGCTTGTTGTTTTTTCTGCGGTAAATTTAGCAATACCAGTCACTGCATCGGTTGTGCCTTGTCCTAAAACTGCACCTGTTATGGCGTTTTTGGCAATAACTTTTGCTTTTAAAATTTTACCTAATGAGGGTGTAATGGTGAGATGTGTGGTTGTTGAGGCAGCAGTAGAGCTTGTGTCGTCATCATCATTACTATTACAAACCACTAAAATAGCTGCATTTAAAACAGCAATACCACCACCTAATAAATAAGTCTTTTTCATTTTCTTTTACTCCATGACCAAAAATTTAATAGAGCCCTTGCTCTGAGACTGCCGAATATACGCCTAAATTTATAGCAGGCCAAGCCCCCACAAAGTAGGGGGCAAATCGCCATAGTTCGTCGAATTTGCATACTAAATTTGAATGAATAGCGCCCTACTTATAATTAAACAGTCTAGACTGCTAGGCAGAAATAAGGCTGAGTGACATAATCGCCACACTCTATGAGGACTTACGCGGTTATCGCGTATTTGTTCACATTTCAGCCACTTTAGGCGGCCTTATGTTCACTAAATGCGCTAATCGCGGTGCGATGCGTAAGTCCTGTCTAGGCGAAGACAATACAAGGAAGAAAGTAGATGAATATTAGCGCATCTCAGCTCAAATTTATCATGCCAAAATGCCATACTGAACAATGGCTTAATGCGCTCAATCAAGCCATGAATCGATTCGACATTAACACGCCATCGCGAATATCATACAATCAATAGCCATGCCGAGATTAGTTTATGCGCCATAAGTCATTTGAGTTTTTAAGCCGTGGAAAGTCTTTATTTGCGCAGCGTTGGTGGCCAGATTACTACCCAAAAGCGGTGGTTATTTTTGTCCATAGTTGGGCTGACCATAGTAGTCGCAATGCCGAATTAGCCAAGCGTTTAACGCAAGATGGTTATGCTTGTTATGGCTTCGATTTTCAGGGACATGGTCAATCACAAGGGCGCAAGGGCTATATTGATCATTTCCACCATTGGGTGTCGGATTTTACGACATTTATTGACGTAGTGCATTCGGAGTTACGCAGTGTGCCTGTATTTATTCATGGTTATGGCGTGGGTGCTTGTGTTGCCGCTCATTATTTAACAGCCCATACCAACGATATTGATGATATTGATGGTGT
>JBKJUH010000280.1:0-11754 GCA_046590075.1 Agitococcus sp. | reverse complement strand
TTAGCCGCGCCCGATGCGTTATTTATGCACTGTTTGCCCGCGCATAGAGGTGAAGAAATTTCTGAAGATATGTTGGATGACCCACGTGCCGTGGTTTGGGACGAAGCTGAAAACCGTTTACACGCGCAAAAAGCATTGATGGAGTTTTTGCTGGTCAGTTAGTTAGCGTTGCCAAATGTAGCTGGGCAAAATGCCCCGCCCTGTAGGTCGGACTTCAGTCCGAATCACCAATACTCGTCATTCGTATTGTTAATTTTCAGGCTGAAGCCTGACCTACGGGATTCCTAGCAACTTCTGAACAATAAATCATTGTTTAAATAATATTTATCCAGCATTTCCATACAATCTATGTTTAAAAACCCGTCTTTACTCACCATAACCATTAGGATTTTGTGACTGCCAACGCCACATATCTCGACACATGGCCTCTTGGTCAAACTCTGCCTGCCAGCCTAACTTTTCATGAGCATAATGTGGATCGGCATAACAACTGGCAATATCACCTGCTCGACGTTCGACAATTTGATAAGGAATTTTTTTATCGGCTGCCTGTTCCATCGCCTGTATCATTTCCAATACCGAATACCCCTTGCCTGTACCCAAGTTCACGGTAATTAAGGCTTGATGACTTTGTAAGTATTCCAACGCTTTGACGTGTCCACGCACCAAATCAATGACATGAATATAGTCGCGTACACCTGTGCCATCGGGAGTCGCGTAATCACCGCCAAACACTTGTACAGATGCCCGTTTACCTGCCGCTACTTGCGCAATATAGGGCATTAAATTATTAGGAATACCATTGGGGTCTTCACCAATTAAGCCGCTTTCATGGGCACCTGTGGGGTTAAAATAACGCAATAACGCAATACGCCAACCTTTGTGGGCGCTATGTACATCACGCAGAATATTTTCAATCATCAACTTACTGGCGCCATAAGGATTAGTTGTTGATAAGGGAAAGTTTTCGCAAATGGGTACGGTATGAGGATCGCCATACACCGTCGCCGATGAACTAAAAACAATTTGATGAACACCTGCTGCTTCCATCGCCTCAAATAAGGTCAACGAGCCTTTGACGTTGTTATCGTAATAACGTAAAGGCTGAGCAACCGACTCCCCTACTGCTTTTAAGCCTGCAAAATGGACAACGGCTGTTATCGGATGTTGTTGAAAAATACTATCTAATAATGCCCTATCCCGAATATCGCCCTCAATAAACGGAAATTCTTGGCCTGCAAGCTGACGGGTGCGTTTTACCGCTTCCATTTTACTGTTACTGAAATTATCTAACACAATAATGGGATAACCCGCTTTAATAAATTCAATCGCTGCGTGCGAGCCTATATAACCTGCTCCGCCAGTGAGTAAAATCATAGTTGTATACCATTAAGGGGGTGTATAAAAATTAAGACTATAAAAAACCACCTGTGAATAGTTTATCAGAGGTGGTTTTTGGATGTTACAGATTTGAATGCCGTTGTTCTTTATTTTCCGCTCATGGTGAGCCTGTCGAACCACTTACTAAAATGCACTTCGACAGGCTCAGTGCGAACGGTAACACTTTTGCACTCTGACTTATTTCGAAGTTACACGCTTCACTGCATCCAACCAGCCGTCATACATGGCCTCACGTTTTTCGACATCCATTTTAGTCACAAACTCGCGCTGACAATGCCATAAATCGGCAATGGCATCTAAGGAGGCAAATTTACCGACGTGCAAACCTGCCAACCATGCCACACCCAATGCTGTGGTTTCGGTGACAGTTGGACGGTCAACAACCACACCGACAATATCGGCCAATGCTTGCATTAACCAGTTATTGACAGCCATGCCACCATCAACCCGCAAGGTGTGCAAATTACTAGCACCATCTTTTTTCATGGCTTCTACTAAGTCACGGGTTTGAAAACAGACGGCTTCTAAACCTGCAATCACAATTTCGCCAATGCCCGTGTCGCGCGTTAAACCAAAAATTGCCCCACGTGCATGAGGATCCCAATACGGTGCGCCTAAACCCGTAAACGCAGGTACTAAATAGACACCACGGCTGTCCATTGTTTCTTCAGCAATGGCTTCAGTGTCGCCAGCTTGTTTAATCAGTTGGATACCATCTCGCAACCATTGCACCGCAGCACCCGCGACAAAAATGCTGCCTTCTAAGGCGTACGTCACTTTGCCATTTAAGCGATAGGCGACGGTGGTTAATAAGCGATGTTTAGAGATGACTGCTTCGTCGCCTGTATTCATCACCATAAAACAGCCAGTGCCGTAAGTGCTTTTGACCATCCCTGCTTTGAAACAGGCTTGGCCGACTAATGCCGCTTGTTGGTCGCCTGCAACGCCGCCAATTTGCACAGCTGCGCCCAGATGACGGGTTGCTGTTAAACCAAAATCGCTGGCTGAATCTTGTACTTTAGGCAATAAATTGGCAGGGATATTAAATAACGCCAGTAATTCTTGATCCCACTCTTGAGTATGAATATTAAATAATAAGGTTCTAGCGGCATTAGTGGCATCGGTTGCGTGTTTTTTGCCATCGGTTAATTGCCAAATTAGCCATGTATCAATCGTACCAAAGGCTAATTCGCCGCGCTCAGCACGCGCTCTAACGCCTGATACATTGTCTAATATCCATGCCAGTTTAGTTGCCGAAAAATAAGGGTCTAATAACAAGCCCGTTTTTTGCTGCACCATGTCTTCATGACCACTGTTTTTGAGTGCTAAACAGCTATCAGCCGTTCGACGGTCTTGCCAAACAA
Source organism: Agitococcus sp. (assembly GCA_046590075.1). Lineage (GTDB taxonomy): Bacteria > Pseudomonadota > Gammaproteobacteria > Pseudomonadales > Moraxellaceae > Agitococcus. The sequence continues at coordinate 8,989 of JBKJUH010000280.1, read as the reverse complement.
TGGCACGATGAACAGGTTTGCCTGTTTTTCTGTCCCACAACACCGTGGTTTCACGTTGATTGGTAATACCAATAGCAGCGATTTGTTGCGCAGTAATGCCACCGTCTTTTAACGCATCTCGGCAAACCGCTAAGGAAGATTCGGCGATTTCTTGAGCATCATGTTCAACCCAACCATCGGCAGGGAAATATTGTTTGAGTTCTCGCTGCGCTCTGCCAACTGATTGTCCTTGCAAATTAAAAATAATCGCGCGGGTACTTGTAGTTCCTTGATCCAAACTCAGTAAATATGACTGCATCTTCATCTCTAAACATTGTTATGATTAAAAAGGTGGGACTATAAGGCCAATGGCCAGCCCAAACGACTTAGAGTAGGCGATTCTTGAGCATTCGCCTAGTCCTTATACACACTTTTGTCGGGTGTGTAACTCTACATACAATTTGCAATTGAAACTTATTTTATGATTTTTGTCTTGTTAATTACCGCCTCACCTGCACACGTCAGTGCATGGCACGCGTTTTATTTTGCCGAAGCCGCTTTAGCACAAGGCCACGAAGTGCGTGTGTTTTTTTATGGGGATGGTGTAGGCATTGGCAATCGTTTGTTATGCCCCGCTCAAGATGAACGCTCATTGGCACAATTATGGCGTCATTTAGCGGCGACTTATCACTTAGAATTGCCTGTTTGTGTGGCGGCGGCACTTAGGCGCGGTATTAGTGATAGCGAAAACGCCCACCGCCACCATCTTAATGGTGATAATTTAGACTTGGCTTTTACCTTAGCAGGCTTGGGGGTATTAACCGAAGGATTAATCACTGCCGACCGTGTGTTGAGCTTTATTGGAGAAGCGGTATGAGCAAACCGTTGTTCATTCAACATCACGCGCCCTATCACGGTTATGGCGCGTTAGAGACTTTAGATGCCTTATTAGTTGTTGCCGCCTTTGGCCAAAACCCCAGTGTGTTATTTCAAGGGGAAGGTGTTTGGCAGCTCATCACCCCTCAAGCACCACAGACGATTGGCCGCGCATCCATCGTGGCACAATTAGCCGCATTGCCGTTGTATGATGTTGAAGATATTTATGTCGATGAAGCCAGCTTAACGCTTAGAGGCTTAGATAGCAGTAACTTGGCCTTAGCTGTGACCGTGATTTCAGCAGAAAATATGGCTGAATTTATTAAACAACACGCGCCGTTAATTAGGTTTTAAGTGAAATGGCTACACTGCATCTGATTCATTGTAATTTAAGCACTCGCCCTGAACTGGCACAACAACTGCAATCGGCGTTGTCAGCAGACGATGCCCTGATATTTCTTGCACAAGGGATTTATAGCTTGGCGGCTCAAACAAAAGTATATCAACAGCCTATTTATGTGTTGGTGAGTGATACTGCCCTAACAGGTTTTACAGTCCCGTCACAAATCGCTCAAATCATTGATTATGCGGAATTTGTGGCTTTGGGAGTACGCTATGAGCGTAGCCTTAGCTGGAACTAAGTTACTGACAGTAGCAGTTGATGAAGATGGATATTTACTACATGTTGCGGATTGGTCTATAGAAGTGGCGCAACAATTAGCCGCACAGCAAGATTTGGCACTAAATGAGCAACACTGGGCGATTATTGATTGTATTCGTCAATTTTATCAGCACTATCAGCGTTCACCAACGACCCGTGTCTTGTTAAAGTATTTAGCCCAACAACTCGGTGCGGAACGAGCAAGTAGCATTTATGTGATGTCGCTTTTTGGCGATGGCACACCTGCGAAAACGGTGGCACGTTTGGCAGGCTTACCTAAGCCAACTAATTGTATTTAACATTTAGCCCCGAGATTCACGACACGAGCAATACATCATGTATATTGATAGATTGGTACTTATATTTTTAGCTGGTGCGTATTTATTGTCACCCAATACCATTGAATGGTGGAGTTTAGGCGGTATTGCGTGGTGGAATCCTTTGTTAATTTGGTTTCTACTGATTTTATTAAGTTTTTGGATCAGCAAAACTAGAGACCGCCATGATATTTAGTCCCGTAGAGCTATTAAGCTTAGGTGTGGGTTATTTAATTTTATTATTTATTGTTGCTCATTTAAGTGAATCAGGCTTAATCCCGACAAAATGGATTAGAAACCCTACGGTTTATGTACTTTCCCTTGGTGTTTATATTAGCGCATGGGGTATTTATGGCATTATTGGTTTTGCCTATGAAACAGGTTATAATTTTTTGGCTTTTTATTTAGGCGTTTCAGGTGCATTTTTATTAGCACCCGTTTTATTAAATCCCATTTTACGACTCACAAAAAACCACCAACTTAGCTCTTTGGCCGATTTATTTGCCTTTAGATATCGTAGTCAGTTTGTCGGTTCATTAACAACGATTATGATGGTTTTAGGTTTATTACCATTATTAGCCCTGCAAATTCGCGCTGTTGCCGATACGGCTAATATATTAACGCAATCCATTGACCATAATGGCATTGCTATTGTCTTTTGTATTGCTATTACTGCATTTACCTTATTATTTGGTGCCAAGCCATTAACTCCACAATATAAACATGATGGCCTTGTTATTGCCATAGCCGTTGAATCTATTGTTAAGTTAGTGATGATGTTATCGGTAGCAGGTTATGCCCTGTTTTTTATCTTTGATGGTCACGCAGGTTTAAGCCAATGGTTATCTAATAATAAAGACGCTATTGAATTATTATATGTTCCTCTAAAAGAAAATGGCATTTGGCATACCTTAATTTTTGCCTTCTTATTTTCTGCTGTTGTTATGCCATTTATGTATCAAATGGTATTTACAGAAAACTTTCAACCCCGCGCCTTATTAACCGCCAGTTGGGGCTTACCCTTATATCTGTTTTTCATGGCCATTTGTGTGCCAGTTATTTTATGGGCAGGCATTAAACTCCAAGTCAGTCTTTCGCCTGAATATTTCACCATTGCAATTGCTTTAGCCAGTAAAACTGCATTTTTGCCATTAATGGTTTTTATTGGTGGCATTGCCGCTGCCAGTGGCACAATTGTTGTTACCTCGTTGGCATTATCGTCCATGATACTGAATCATTTAGTCTTACCTTTAGCACAGCCCTCGCCTGATTATAATTTATATCGCTGGTTAATTTGGGTCAGACGCTCGCTGATTATTTTAATCATGGTATTATCCTATAGTTTTTATCGTTTATTTACGTTTGAACACACCATGACCGAAATGGCGATATTAACCTTTGTTGCCACTTTACAATTTGCACCCGGTTTAATCAGTGTTTTATTTTGGCCTAGAGCTACACGCGCTGGTTTTTTATCGGGTTTAAGTGTCGGTTTGATTATTTGGTTTAGCACCTTAGTGCTGCCTTATATTTTGAACTTGCCCAATTTGTTTACTCAATTTTTGGCTATTAATTTAAGGTTTTTTGAAGACCCGATTTATTGGCACCATATTGGTTTAGGTAGTACGCTCGCGAATGCCATTGTCATGTTTTTAGTGTCACTGATTACCAGACAAACCGCTTCCGAAAAAATGGCCGCCAATAGTTGTGCGGTGGATAATTTACGTCGCCCCTATCGCTGGTTATTAAAAGCAAAATCCGTTGACCATTTTATTGTCTCTTTAGGCAGCGTTTTAGGCCACCTAACCGCACAACGGGAAGTCGAGCAAGCCCTACATGACTTAGGCATGGGGCATGAAGAAGGACGGCCTTATGCCCTACGCCGTTTACGCGACCAAATCGAATCCAACTTATCAGGATTATTAGGCCCTTCCGTCGCACATGAAATGTTAGATACGCACTTACCCTATCAAATTCGCCCCGACAATCCTGCCAGCGAAGACATTCATTATGTGGAATCACGCTTAGAAGACTATAAACATCGGCTCTCAGGTTTAGCCGCTGAACTCGACGCGCTGCGGCGTTTTCATCGTCAAACTTTGTATGACTTGCCGATTGGCGTGTGTTCTTTAGGTCGTGATTTAGAGATTCTCAGTTGGAATCGTGCGCTAATGGAAATGACCAGTATATGTGATGATGATGTCATTGGCTCACGACTCACTGACTTAGCCGAACCGTGGCAAACCTTGTTAAACGACTTTTTACACAGTCCCAATGTGCAATTGTACAATCAAGAAATTGTCAGTAATGGCCAAAGTCGCTGGGTCAATTTGCATCGTGCTTTTATTGGTGAACACGAAAAAGCAGGTGATCTAAGTAGCAGCCAAGTCATTGTCTTAGAAGATGTCACCGAACTGGAACGGCTTGAGTCACAACTGGCACATAACGAACGCCTTGCCGCCTTAGGACGTTTAGCCGCAGGTGTTGCCCACGAAATTGGTAATCCTGTGACTGGCATTGCTTGTCTCGCCCAAAACCTCAAAGCCGAATACAAAGACCCTGATATTATTGAAGCTAGCACGTTAATTCTCACGCAAACCGAACGTATTACCAATATTGTTCGTTCATTAGTCGGTTTTGCCCGTACTGATTCGCACATTAGCAGTAGCAGTCACGAAGCCGTCAACCTAAAAAACACCATCAGCGAAGCCATCAACCTCTTACAACTATCAGGCGAAAAAGACTATCAGTTTGATAATTTTTGTCCTGAAGATTTAGTGGTACGCGGCAATGCGCAACGACTCATGCAAGTGTTTGTCAACTTATTAAGCAATGCCCGTGATGCCAGCACACCCAATCATAATATTTTGATTGAAGCCCATCAAAATGCGCATTTTATTCATATTGAAGTCGAAGATTTTGGCACAGGATTACCTGAAGGCACCATTCGTGACAATCTCTTTGAGCCGTTTGTTACCACCAAAGAAACAGGTAAAGGAACAGGACTCGGCTTGGCCTTAGTACATGGTATTATCGGCGAACACGGCGGTAAAATTCAATTGATGGACAAAGCCGACTACGATCAAGGACGCGGTGTGATTGTGCAAATATCTCTGCCTGCATGGGTCAATGACGATGAGGAAGTCGTAACGTGAAAAATATTTTACTGGTCGAAGATGAACCTCTGATTCGTAGCAGTCTGAAACGCTTACTCGAACGTAATCAATATAAAGTCAGTGAAGCAGGCTCGGTACACGAAGCAACGGCCAATTTTCGTTTAGATGAATTTGATTTAGTCATCACTGATGTTCGTTTACCAGGTGAACAAGGCACGAGTTTAATTGAACTCGCCAAACCGACACCTGTATTAATTATGACTAGCTTTGGCACGATGAAATCTGCTGTTGATGCCATGAAAAAAGGTGCTGTAGATTATATCTCTAAACCCTTCGACCACGACGAGATGCTGATGAGTATTGCCCGTATTTTACGCGAGCAACACCTGAGCAAAGAAAACACCGCCTTAAAGCAGCAACAAAAAAATACTAACACCACAGGCATTATTGGCAGTTGCCCTGCGATGTTGGAAATGTATAAACGTATTAGCCGTGTCGCTCCCATGTCATCAACGGTGTTAATTCGAGGTGAATCGGGCACAGGTAAAGAATTAGTCGCCAAAGCCTTACATCACGAAAGCCCACGTCGAGAACACGCGCTCATTTCGGTCAACTGCGCCGCCATTCCAGAGTCATTGATTGAAGCCGAATTATTTGGTTATGAAAAAGGCGCGTTTACAGGTGCAAATACCCAACGTAAAGGCTTAGTTGAAGCTGCCGATGGCGGTACATTATTCTTAGACGAAATTGGCGAATTGCCCTTAGAAGCACAAGCGCGTTTATTGCGTTTATTACAAGAAAAAGAAGTTCGTCGTCTAGGCGCAACACAAACGCGCTCGGTGGATGTTCGTCTTGTCGCCGCCACTCATCGCAACCTAAAACAACTTGCCGCCGAAGGTCGCTTTCGGGAGGACTTGTACTATCGTCTTAATGTCATTGAATTAAAATTACCGCCCTTACGTGAGCGTGGTAATGACATTCTTGAAATTGCCGAAAAATTATTAGAAAAAACTTGCCAACGCTTACACGTCAATATGCTGCATTTTCATGAAGATGCACGCGTGGCGATGTTAGCTTACCCTTGGCCGGGCAACGTACGTGAACTCGAAAATGCCATTGAACGGGCAGTGATTTTGGCTGAACATCCAGAAATCACTCCCGATTTATTGGCCATTGATTTAGATATTCCAACCTTTAGCGCACCACTTGAAATTGCACCTGTCGCCGTTGCGCCTGCCATTGAAGTGCCTAAAGAAGTGCTGCCACCAACGGAAGTGATAGAACCAGCAATCCCTCCAACAGTTCGTAAACCTGCTCACGAGTTTGACTTTCAAAGTTTTGTCTTAGCACTCCAAGACAAATTATCAGAAACCGAATTAGCCAAACGCTTGGGGATTAGCCGTAAGTCACTTTGGGAGCGCCGACAAAAACTAGGGATTCCACGCAGAATGTCGCAAAATAAAACAGAGCCGTAAACTTTTAATCTATTTCACAAAAATCGCTGGGTTTTAACCCAACGCAGGCAGGTAGTTGTGCTGGGTTAAAACCCAGCCTACAAAAGCACTTCGACAAATGTCACAAAAAATCCCCCCACAATGTTACCTACCCCACATACATTGTTACGTCACCCCCAACATCCTGTTACCTACACTCTCATAAGTGTTACCTAGACACTGACTAGATGTTACTCATCACCTATTACCACACTGCCGTCATTGCTGCATCACCACCACTAAAATCACAACTCATTGTTTTACAATCACAAATATTAACATTTAAAAAAATACTTAAAGTTGGCACGCACCGTGCAATATGTATTGCATGACGCAGATAACCAAAAAAACAGCGTACGAACAACAACAAGAACTACCGATAACAACAACACGATTAAAATGGCAAATCAAAATAATAACTTGAGCCATTGCAAGTAGATGTAGAACGTAAGACTGACGAATAACAACAATTAACGTCAGGCAATAAAAACAACAAGAAAAGAAGATGTATAGTGCAACGCGGGAGCTTCGGCTCCCGCGCTTCTATTTGTCTCTATCCCGCCTAATAAAACTTCCCGTATTACCATTAAAAATTGTTATCATTAGCCGATTACTCTGACTCAGCCGAGATGTGTTCTCCATTCATGCCATCATCAACTTATAAATTACACACCTATCAAGCCGCTGATTACGGCATTCATCCCAAAGATGTCAGTGAAGCGGCTCTTGCCACTATTCACGAGCTAACACAAGCGGGTTTTCAGGCTTATGTGGTGGGTGGTGGTGTCCGCGACTTATTGCTCGGTTTACACCCCAAAGATTTTGATATTGCTACCGATGCCACGCCCGACCAAATCAAACAGGTGTTTGGCCGTGGTTGTCAGATTATTGGTCGGCGTTTTCAATTAGCGCACGTTTATTACCATCGGCAAATGTTAGAGGTGGCAACCTTTCGCGCGCCACACGAAGAACATACTGCCCATAGCCAAACCTCCGCTCATGGCATGATTGTCCGTGACAATATTTGGGGTACAATTGAGCAAGACGCATTACGCCGCGACTTCACCATTAATGCCATGTATTACCAGCCACAAACGGGACAAATTCTCGATTTTGCCAATGGTATGCACGACATTAAACATCACACCTTACGCATGATTGGCGACCCTGCCACGCGTTATCGTGAAGACCCTGTACGCATGTTGCGCGTTGCCCGTTTTGCCGCCAAACTCGACTTTCGTTTAGATGATGCCACCGCCGCCCCTATTCGTGAGTTAGCCTATTTATTAAAAGCCATTTCTCATCATCGTTTATATGATGAAAGCCATAAAATGTTTGCTTGTGGTCATTTACAAGTGCTACTACAACATTTAGACGAAATGGATTTGTTTGGCGCATTATTTCCGCAAGTCAAAGAAAATGTCTTTAATTCCCCCTTAGTAAAATTAGCAGCAAAAAATACCGACGACCGAATTCAACAAGGCAAATCGGTTAATCCTGCATTTTTTTATGCGGTGATTTTATGGGAATGGCAACAACGTCTGACCAAACTCGAACTTGATAGAGGCGAAGATATTTTTCCTGCCTATCAATCTGCTGGCATTCGAGTTTTAACTCAACAGTCATTACAAACGGCAATTCCACGTTTTGTCGCGCAAACGATTCGTGATATTTGGGATTTACAACCACGTTTAGAAAACCCACGTTCGCGTGTTGTGCCAAAGCTGATTATTCAACCCAAATTTAGGGCTGGTTTTGACTTTTTATTATTACGCGAATTAAGTGGCGATGCGCGGACAAACGGCATGGGAGCATGGTGGGAACACTATCAAGCCGTCTCCACCGACGAGCAAGAAGCGTTATTACGTCTTTTAGATAAACCCAAAGCCAAGCCTAAAAGCACCAAATCGAAAAAGCCAAAAGTAGCAGATTCGGCCACAAAAGAACTGTAGGTTGGGTTTTAACCCAACTCTCGTCGGAACGCGTCGGACTGAAGTCCGACCTACAGTGGGACTTACAATTTGGGTGAATATGATGTCTTTTTTGGCTTATATCGGTTTAGGCGCAAACTTAGGCCAACCACAACAACAATTAAGCAGGGCAATTCAGCAATTAGCCGAATTGCCACAGAGTCAGTTAATCGCTGTTTCCCGTTTATATCGCAGCAAACCTGCACTTGGCTCACCCGCAAACCAGCCTGACTATACCAATGCTGTTGTTTCTATAACAACGTCACTGACACCACATCAGTTATTACAACACCTTCAAACCCTAGAAAATCAGGCAGGACGCGTGCGAGTCGAACGCTGGGGCGCGCGCGTTTTAGATTTAGATATCTTGTTATATGCTCAAGACGAGATAAAAACGCCTAATTTAATCATTCCTCACGTTGAATTATGTCATCGTTCCTTTGTCGTTTTGCCTTTATTGGACATTTGTCCAACCTTAACTTTGCCAAACGGCACAAAAATCGTTAGCCTAGCGACCGCTACTTTGTCCGATGACATTTATGTCACTGCTGACAATACATGGTGGCACTCATTCGAT
>JBKJUH010000079.1:0-3537 GCA_046590075.1 Agitococcus sp. | reverse complement strand
CGCCATCAATCAGTGCCGTTTTTGCATGAAGTACGGCATTTTTACGTTCGTAGATTTTGACCTTCGCCTTTAATAACTCATCATAAAAAGAGCGCGAGGCATAAAACACTAATTGAGAATCGGTTTTGTTTGGCAACAATAGCCGAACATCGACACCCCGTTTTACCGCATCTTTTAACGCCGTCAATAACTGAACATCAGGCACAAAATAGGCATTGGTCAAGAAAATCTGCGACTCCGCACTATTCATAGCAGAAATCAGTGTTGCATACATTTGGCTAAAGGGCTCATTGGGTGAACTGCCAATAGCACGAACCACTTCTGTACCTTTCAGTGTTAAATCAGGAAAATAGTTCTTGTTGACTAATGGTTCACCTGTCTGCTCTAGCCACGTTGCCATAAATATTTTTTGAAACTCACTCACCACGGGTCCCTCCATACGCAGGTGCGTATCTCGCCACGGTAATTTTTTAGAACTTGCATTAGGGGTTACTTTATGACGACCAGAGCCACTGGAGTACACACTACTGATATTAATACCACCGACAAAAGCTACCTGACCATCAACAATTAATAATTTACGATGGTCACGAAAGTTCACATCCCAACCTTTTCGAGCCGACAAAGGATTAATGGGATTAAACTCCAACACATGGGCACCACTGGCAATTAAGGGCTGAAAAAACTCTTTAGCGGTATAGAGCGAGCCGACACTATCGTAAATAAAATTGACCTGTACCCCGCTTTGTTGCTTCTTAATTAACATATCAGCAAAACGATGCCCAACTTCATCATCATCAATAATATAAGTTTCAAAGTTAATGTTATTTTTTGCATTTTTTATAGCGGCAAACATCGCGTCATAGGTTGCAGCACCGTTCACTAATAAGGTGACTTTATTGCCAGTCACCAGTGGACTACCGACAATTTCCCCTTCTAAAGCCAAATGTTTATCAAAGATATTAGTATCGTCGCCATTTTTTTTCAGTTTAGTGAGCAGGGCTTTGCTTTGTAGTGCGGTTAAAGCACCTGAAGCCCCCTTCATTTTGACGGGATGTGAGGGTTTCATCGCCATATCGGGCGTGATTTTGGGCAGAGAACTACAACCTGTTAAAATCAACAAAGCATAAACGAATAAATACTTGAGAATATTACTACAAGTTATTGTTTTTATAGCCATTTAATAATTACTCCTTATTCTCAGCACAGATGCTTAAGTTTCTTTTCCTTCTCTGTTCGCACTGAGTCTGTCAAAGTGTTTTATGCGAATGGTTCGATACTTCGGCAAGACTCAGTATCCCCACGAACGGAGAGTTTCACAGTGTTTGGTACTTAATTCACTCTAAAAAAATACTCACGGTAATAACGTAACTCGGTAATTGAATCACGAATATCATTTAAGGCTTGGTGAGAACTTTCTTTCGACAAACCTGCCATAATTTCAGGCCGCCAGCGACGTGCCAACTCTTTCACGGTACTGACATCTAAATTACGATAATGAAAAAATCCTTCTAACTTGGGCATGGTACGATACATAAAACGACGGTCTTGGCAAATCGAATTACCGCACATGGGCGATTTTTTTGGGTCAACAAAACGACTTAAAAACTCAATGGTGGCGTTTTCAGCTTCGGATTCGTCAATTTTACTGCGGCGCACACGCTCAACCAAACCTGAATTACCATGCTGGCGGGTATTCCATTCATCCATACCATTCAAGATAATATCTTTTTGATGAATCGCCATTACTGGGCCTTCGGCCAAAATATTAAGGTGGGCATCGGTGACAATGGTTGCTATTTCAATGATTCGGTCAGAGTCAGGGTTTAAACCCGTCATTTCCAAATCAATCCAAATTAAGTTACTCTCTTTATTAATCGCCATTGTGACATCCTATTTTTTTAGTGCTGTTATTGAATGTGGCGAATAATAGCACAATCACCACTAACTTTAACCGATACCGACTGTAGACTGTATGACTAAACGCCACCTGAGCCAGCAACAAACTAATCGTATCACTCAACAACATACGCAACGCGTTCAACGGGTTCGTAAAGATAAAGACGTTGACGAAAGTAATTTAAGCGCACCACAAAAAGGCTTAATCATTGCTCACTATGGCAGTCAGCTTGAAGTCAAAAGTACCGAAGGCGAAAATGAAGGGGAAATTTGGCGTTGCCATTTACGCAGTAACTTAGAAGCCTTAGTCACGGGTGATGAAGTGATGTGGCAAGCCGATAATACCAATAAAATTGGCGTAGTGACGGCATTAATGCCACGCCTGTCGTTATTAACCCGACCTGACGCTTATCATAAAGTCAAACCCGTTGCCGCCAATATCTCATTGATTTTAATCGTTATTGCCTCGCTGCCTACCCCGTCAGAAGGTTTAATTGACCGCTATTTAGTCGCTTGTGAAACGGTAGGTATTCCTGCTTTACTCATTTTGAATAAGTCTGACTTATTAGATGACAGCAATCGCGAGCCGTTACGCAAAATGTTGGCTGAATATGCTGCACTCGGTTACGCTCATTTAGAACTCAGTTGTTTTGGTGATTTAACCGAATTATCTGCGCGTATTGCTGACAAAACTGTGGTTTTTGTGGGTCAATCGGGTGTAGGTAAAAGTTCTTTGGTGAATGTGTTATTGCCACAAGCCATGCAGCGGGTGAATATTATTTCTGATAATTCCCAACTCGGCCAACATACCACCACCACTACGCGCTTATTTCCGTTGACCAATGGTGGCGCGTTAATTGACTCACCTGGCATACGTGAGTTTGGCGTTTGGCATTTAAACGAGCAACAAATACAAGATGGATTTATTGAGTTACGCAATTTATATGGCAGTTGTCGCTTTAGAAATTGCCAACATCTGAGCGAACCTGACTGTGCGCTAAAACTGGCGGTCGAAAAAGGCGAAATATTGCCACGACGCTTAGAAAGTTTGCATCGTTTGTTGAGCGAAAGTAAAAGTACCTAGAGAGTCTGAGCCTTGCGCGTTATACTCGCCGCGTTTTCTTAGGTTGGCAGAGTTATGGAACGTTTTTTTGAGTTTATGACCCATCACTATATATTAGTGAGTGCGTTTATGGGTTTGTTGATTGCTTATATGCTGGTAGAAATGCAGCGTGGCGGCCGTAGCGTCAGTCCACAAACATTGACCTCCATGGTAAATAAGCAAAAAGCCCTTGTTATTGACCTGCGTGACCCCAATGAATTTAAGCAAGGGCATATTACAGGTAGCCGTAATATTCCTTATGCGCGCTTAAACGAAAAGCTGCAAGAACTTCCCAAAGATTGCCCGATTGTTTTCGTTTGTCAATTAGGGCAAGTAGCGGGTACGGCTGCGCGTCTATTAAAGTCTCAAGGCATTAACGATGTTGCGCGGCTTGAAGGCGGTCTTTCTAACTGGAAAGCTCAGTCTTTACCTTTAGTGAAAAAATAAGCAGGAATTTATCATGACAAAAGTTGTTATGTATACAACACCCATTTGTCCTTATTGCGTACGCGCCAAAATGCTTTTTAAGCGTAAAG
>JBKJUH010000033.1:0-10773 GCA_046590075.1 Agitococcus sp. | reverse complement strand
CGTTCATGCTGAGCCTGTCGAAGCACTTATCGAAAGCACTTCGACAGGCAGTGCGAACGGTAAAACTTACACGTTAGTCATTATCCTACAAATTAAAGCTGTTAAAGTTGATAATTAAACTGTCGGACTCAAGTCTGGCCACATGAGGTTTTTACGCGCTATGTTTTATCAGGGCATTTTACGCAAAATGCGAACTCACGTTATCACCAACGAAACCGTGAGCAACGCACCTGTCAATTATGAATTACCGATTGGCGGCATGATGCTGCCACTGAATGAATATCTGGGACAAGACATCCGTTTACACTATACAGGCCGAATTTTTTGCCTGAATTGTGGTAAAAAAACAGCAAAATCCTTTAGTCAAGGTTACTGCTATAACTGTTTTCGTACTTCTGCTTCTGCCGATATGTGCATTATGAAACCCGAAACGTGTCATTATCATTTAGGCACTTGCCGTGAGCCAGAATGGGGCGAAGAACATTGTTTTCGGCCACATATTATTTATTTAGCCAATTCCTCGGGGGTAAAAGTCGGCATTACTCGGCAAACCCAAGTGCCTACTCGCTGGTTAGACCAAGGCGCGAGCCAAGCATTGCCGATATTTGAAGTGGCAAGCCGTTATTTATCGGGTTTAATCGAAGTCACTTTAGCGCAACATATTGCCGATAAAACACAATGGCAACGCTTATTAAAATCGGATGCCGAACCGCAAGATTTAGCATTAATTCGCGATGAGTTATTAAGCCTTTGTGCCGATGAATTAGCGGTTTTAGCCGAAAAATTTCCTCAAGAAATAAAGACGTTAAATGGAGATGTTTGGCAGTTTAATTTTCCTGTTAATCAATATCCCACTAAAGTTAAAGCCTTAAATTTTGATACTACACCAATGGTCACAGGTAAATTAATGGGTATTAAAGGCCAGTATCTTATTTTAGATACGGGTGTATTAAATATACGTAAATTTGGCGGTTATGAAATTACTTTCGGAGAACAGAATGTCTAATCCAAAAACCATTTATTTAAAAGATTATCAATCCCCAGCATTTGCCATTCAGCAAGTGACTTTATCCATTGATATTTTCGCGGACTATACTTTTGTGACGTCGGTTTTGCTTATGCAAACACAGCGTCAAGGTGAAGCCTTAGTGTTACATGGTGTGGATTTAGAATTAATAGAATTGGCGATTAACGGCGTCGCTTTAACCAGTAGTGAATATCAAGTTAATGGCGAAGAATTGATTATTGCTGCTGTTCCTAATGAAGATTTTATGTTGAGTAGTGTGGTAAAAATTTATCCCCAAAAGAATTTTGCTTTAGAGGGCTTATATTTATCCAAAGGCATGTATTGCACGCAATGCGAGCCTGAAGGCTTTAGAAAGATTACGTATTACCTCGACCGTCCTGATGTTTTATCATTATTCACCACGACAATTACTGCCGATAAAAAACAATATCCAACGTTATTGGCCAATGGTAATTTAATCGCCCAAGGCAAAGCTGAAGATGGCCGTCATTTTGCCACTTGGGAAGACCCCTTCAAAAAACCGAGTTATTTATTTGCCATGGTTGCAGGTAATTTGGCGTGTTTAGAAGACAGTTTTACAACAATGTCAGGCCGTAAAGTGGCGTTAAAAATCTTTGTCGAAGTGCAAGATTTACGTCAATGCGCTCATGCCATGACTTCGTTAAAGGCGTCGATGCGTTGGGACGAGCAAAAATATGGCCGTGAATATGATTTAGATATTTTTATGATTGTCGCGGTTAGCCATTTCAATATGGGGGCGATGGAAAATAAAGGCTTAAATATTTTTAATACTTCTTGTGTGTTGGCGCACCCCGAAACGACAACCGATTTAGGTTTTCAACGCGTTGAATCGGTGGTTGCCCATGAGTATTTTCATAATTGGAGCGGTAATCGCGTCACTTGCCGTGACTGGTTTCAATTAAGCCTCAAAGAAGGCTTTACCGTTTTCCGTGACCAACAATTTTCTGCCGACCAATTATCGGCCAGCGTGCAACGTATTGAAGACGTAACCATGTTACGCAATGCCCAATTTTCCGAAGATGCAGGGCCGTTGGCGCATCCTGTTCGTCCTGAATCGTTTATTGAAATCAATAACTTTTATACCGCCACCGTCTATGAAAAAGGCGCGGAAATTGTCGGCATGCTGCATACCGTGTTAGGCGAAACAAGATTTAGAAAAGGTACTGATTTATATTTTAGCCGTTTTGATGGTCAAGCCGTGACCGTGGAAGATTTTGTCCAGTCATTAGCTGAAGCCAACGACACCGATTTAACGCCATTTATGCAGTGGTATCGTCAGCCTTGTACACCTGTAGTGACAGTCACGAGTAAATATCAAGCCGATAGCAAACAATATGTGCTCAATGTCAGTCAACATACACCGAGCAAACAAGGCCATCCTCAAGCCCAATTATTACCGATTCCCATTAAATTGGCGTTGTTTAATCAACGTGGCCAAGCAGTGCCACTGGTATTGTTGGGTGAAGATGCAAAAAATGTGCGTACTGAACGAGTGTTAATTGCCGATGCTGAGCATCAACAATGGACATTTACAGCTATTAACAGTCCTGTTGTGCCGTCATTATTGCGTGATTTTTCTGCTCCAGTCATTTTGAATTACGAGACCTCAGACCAAGAGTTATTATTTTTAATGCAGTACGATAACAACGGTTTTAATCGTTGGTTGTCAGCACAAACTTTATATGAACGCATGTTATTGGCGATGATGGCTAACCTTGAATCGGGAGTGGACGTATTTAATCAGGTTCAGATTGATGGTCTATTGTCGGCGTTATCGGGCTTTTTACCAACATTAGCGGAGCAAGACCCTGCTTTAGCCACAAAGTTATTAAGCTTGCCGAGCGAAAATTATCTTGCCGAAAAAACACCAATTATTAATCCTGCCGTTATTCATGAAGCGCGCGTGACCTTACAAGCAGAAATTGCCAATGCTTTAGAGTGTTTTTTTAGTGAGCAATATAGCAACAGTGCCGACAATGGCGCATATAGCTACACTAGCCAAGCCATTGCTGCGCGTTCTTGGCGGGAGTTATGCCTACACTATTTATTATTGGCGGTAGAAAATCAAACGGCACAGCAATTAGCGACACAACAATATCAACACGCGCAGCACATGACCGATCGCATGGCGGCTTTGCGGGGTTTGGTGGCGAGTAAAGCCCCACAGTTACAGCAATGTTTAACGGATTTTTATTGTCGTTTTCAGCAAGAAGCCTTAGTGATTGATAGTTGGTTTGCCGTACAAGCCACTAACGCCAAGTCGACAATTGACGATATTCGCGCGTTAACCGAGCATGAAGCCTTCACACTCACCAACCCAAACCGTGTACGTTCGGTGTTGGCACAGTTCGCCAATGCCAATCCTGTGCAGTTTCATCAAGCTGATGGTTCAGGTTATCGCTTTATTGCCGAAAAAATTGCCGAATTGGATAGCATCAATCCGCAAATTGCCTCACGCTTATTAGGCGCGTTTAGCCGTTGGAAACGTTTGGAAAATGGTCGCCAACAACAAGCATTGGCCGCTTTACAACAATTGAGTACGCATAAATTGTCAAATGATACCTACGAAACCTTAAATCGCTTATTGACGAGCTAAGGGAATTTGCACAGTATCCGTAGGGGCAGACCTCGTGTCTGCCCGATGATGAGTTTGCAATATAACAAAGATATAACTTGGTTGTGTTAAAGTGGAACGACACTAAAAACACCCATACAATAAAACTAAAAAATACTAAGCAGCATAAGGAATTAACAATGTTATCAGCGATTGAAGCATGGTCTCAACAAACACGTCAAAGTTGTTTAGATGTGTGTGCTGTTCACGATAATCCTATTTTTATCAATTTTGCCGAACGTGCGCTCAAAGCGTTAATGGCCGATGAGTTACGCCGTTATACGCCGCACTCATTGGCTGCGTGCTTGTGGGATTTTTGGCAGTTTGTGGTTGATAGTCGGCAAGAAGTCAATTTGCGTATTATTAACCCCGAGCCTGCCAAGTCGGGTTGGCGTGCTGAAGGCACAGTCATTGAGTTATACAGTGGCGAAATGCCTTTTTTGCTCAATACCTTGCGTATCGCCTTGCAGCGGGGTGGTTACGACATTCAAGTATTAATGGACTTGAATATTCCCTTGCGGCGCAATCGTTATTTCCAAATTACCGCGTTGCCGACCACCGCTCACGCTAACGCCGAAGAATACCGAACCTTAGTCCATATTGAATTAGCCAATTTGTACAAAGATGAAGAGCTTAAAGCATTAGAAACGCATATTTATGATGCTATAGGTATGCTCAAACAAGTCGTCAATACCTTTCCGCGTATGCAAACCCTTGTGCGTGAAGCCGCGCAAAGTTTGATTGAAAAAATGCCGAAAGAGGGCGATGCCGCTGTGGTGCGTATGGAAGGCCATGCATTTTTACAGTGGCTAATGCGTGGCCATTTCACCTTTTTATCGGTGCGCTATCGTAATTATAAAAATGAAGTAGAAGTGTCTGGCTTAGGCATTTGGCCAAATGTACACATGGATTGGTTAGATGATACCAGCTTTGAAGTCAACGATTGCCGTTTGTTATTTGGTAAATCATTAACGCGCGCGCCTATTCACCATGACCGTTATGCGGACGTGATTATTGTCCAAATGCCTGATGGCAAAAGTGAATATCGCTTTCTAGGGTTATATACCAGTCGTGTTAATCAGCATGACCCGATGACCATGCCTGTGTTGCGTCATAAAATTACCACGGTCGATATTTTTTCGGGTTTGCGTAAAATCAGCCATGACGGTCGTAACTTTGACCGTATGTTAAGAACCCATCCCCGTGATGAATTGTTACTCGCCACCGACCAAGATTTATTGTCGGCATTTTTGCCGATGGTCAAACAAAAATATGGCAACGAATTACGTTTTATCTGGCGTGTTGACCCATGGCAACGCTTTGTTTCGGTATTTATTTATATGCCCAAACCGCTATATAACGAAACCTTTGTCAGTCGTACAGGCGAGTTTTTACAGGCGCGTTTTAATGCCAGCGACGTGGTGATAACTGCTTTTGTCTCCGAACATCGGTGGATTCGTTTGCATAGTTTGTTGGTGTTTGAAGATAAAAACCCACCGCGCATTAATGTTGAAGAAACAGAGTCGGTACTCAAGCGTTTAGCGCGGACGTGGGAAGATGAATTATTAGCCCTATTGATGACCAAATATCAGGCAGTATTAGCTAATCAATTGTATCGTCGTTATCAACATGTCTTTCCTGCCAACTATAAAGAGAATTATCGGCCTCAAGATGCCATTAACGACATTTCGCTGTTAGAAACCTTGCGTCAAGATGCACCCTTAGCGGTAGAAGTATTACCTACCGAAGGGCGGTCAGCACGGTTCAAATTATTGCAATGGAATCAGCAATTATCGTTATCACGAGTGATGCCTATTCTCGAAAGTTTTGGCTTAAAAGTGTTGCAAGAACAAGCCTTTGCGTTATTACATGAAGATAATTGTTTATGGTTACATGATTTCCGCACCGAATTGCCAGATGGTTTGCCGAAAGAGATTTTCGCTCAGTCCTTAGCCTACGTTCGTGATGCCATGCAGGTGTTATGGAAGGGTGGCGTGGAGGCTGATGACTTTAATCGCCTAGTGACGATATTGCCTTGTCGTTGGCGCGAAGCGCATATTTTTCGCGTGTTATCGGCTTACTTAAAACAAGCGGCTTTTCCGTTATCGCCCTTAGCACAAGCGGAAGCATTAACCCGTTATCCCATCATTGGCCGCAGTTTATTAGAGTTATTTCAAACCCGTTTTGACCCGAGTATCAATACTGACCGCCACGAGCGTCAGGCCTCTATTTTAATGCGTATTGAGCTGGCATTGGATAAAGTGCAATCAATGGCTGATGAGCGAATTTTGCGCGAATTTATGACCTTGATGTTGGCTATTGTCCGTACTAATTTTTATGTGCCTGCGGCGATGAAAGCGCAACGTCTTGCCTTTAAGTTTGACTCTGCACTGTTAAGAATTTTGCCAGACCCTAAACCGTGGCGCGAAATATTTGTCTATAGCCCCGATGTTATGGGCTTACATTTGCGTTTTGGTGCGGTCGCCCGAGGCGGTATTCGCTGGTCTGACCGTCCAGAAGACTTTCGTACCGAAGTGTTAGGCTTGGTGAAATCGCAACAAGTTAAAAATGCAGTGATTGTGCCAGTGGGTGCCAAAGGTGCGTTTGTGGTGCGGACGGTGTATGGCGATAAACAAGAAATTGCCATTAATGCCTATCAAGAGTTTTTACGCGCTTTATTAGATATTACCGATAATCGCCTAAAAGATAAAATTCACTCTCCTAAACATGTTGTTTGCCATGATGAAGACGACTCCTATTTAGTGGTTGCCGCTGATAAAGGCACGGCCAGTTTTTCGGATACCGCCAATAGTGTCGCCGCTGAATATCAATACTGGTTAGGTGATGCCTTTGCCTCGGGTGGCAGCAATGGTTATGACCACAAAAAAATGGGCATTACTGCACGTGGAGCGTTTGTGTCCTTGGCGCAGTTGGCGCGCGAATGTGGTTTTAATCCCAACACTACGCCGTTCACGATGGCGGGTATTGGTGATATGGCAGGCGATGTGTTTGGTAATGGCTTATTGCAGAGTCCTCACACTCAATTAGTGGCGGCTTTTAACCATAGTCATATTTTTATCGACCCTACTCCCGATTGTGCAGTGAGTTTTGCCGAGCGTCAGCGCTTATTTGCCTTGCCACGCAGTAATTGGCCCGATTATAACCGTAAGTTAATTTCCGAAGGCGGCGGTGTTTTTGCGCGTACACCGCGAAAAATTTCCTTAAGTATCGAAATGAAAGCCGTGTTAGCCACCCAAGCCGATACCATGACTTCTGACGAGTTAATTAGCGCGATTTTACAAATGCCCGTTGATGTTTTGTGGAATGGAGGCATTGGCACTTATGTGAAGTCTTGCGAGGAAAGTGACCACGATGTCGGTGACCGCAGCAACGATAGTGTACGCATCAATGGCAATCAGTTGCGCGCTAGAATCGTGTGTGAGGGTGGAAACTTAGGCTTAACCCAACGGGCGCGGGTTGAGTATCAATTAAATGGCGGCTTATGCCATACCGATTTTATCGACAACTCAGGCGGCGTTGACTGTTCTGACCATGAAGTCAATATCAAAATATTTTTGCAGCGTGAACAACAAGCCAAACGCTTATCTCAAGGCGATTATAAACGCTTATTGGCCGAGTGGCGGGATGAAGTGGCAGTGTCAGTGTTGGCAGATAATTACGCGCAAACACAGTTTTTAGCGATTGCCAACAATCAGGCGTTATTGCGTCACCGTGAATATGCGACGTTGGCCGATTTTTTAGAAACCCACGCAGGACTAGATCGACAATTAGAAGCCTTACCTGATGTTCGCACTTGGGAGTCCAGAGGCCGCACCCAACAACCGTTAATCCGTGCTGAGTTAGCCATATTAGTGGCGTATAGCAAAAACTGGCTCAAGCTATCGTTAGCAACACCCGAATTAGCCGAAGATACCTATTTATTGGCAGAACTAAAAAGCTCGTTTCCTGCCGCTATTCGTCAAAACTATGGGTCGACCCTACAAAAACATCCCTTAGCGATACCTTTGGCGGCCACACGTTTAGCGTCATTGATTACCGAACGCCTTGGCATGGGCGCATTACCCCGTTTATTACGTCATGAAGGCAGTAATCCACTCAAAGTTGCGCGCTCATTTTTAATTGCACGCTCATTATTAGCACTGGATAGTCTATGGCTGCAATTGGATGAGTGCGCCGATACTATCCCCGATAAAGTGTTACTGCCGCAATATGCTGCTTTACAGCGCTATGCTCGCCGCGCATGTGGCTGGTTTTTACCGTACACCAATAAGCCGACACAAGAAGTGATTGCTAGTTTTGATATGTTATTGCCATTGCTCACGCACCTGCCAGAACACTTAAATAGCAAGCGTTTAGATGTGTGGAAAAACGCCAAAAATAGTCTAGTGGTGTTAGGTTTGCCTGAAGCATTAGCGGTGCGTATGGCTTCTTTAGACCAAGTCTTACCGTTGTTAGATATTGGCCGTTTAGCCCAAGAAACGAATGTTTCGGTTGAGCACGCGGCATATTTTTATGAACAAGTCGAAGAAACACTGGGTTTAACGGATGTTCAACGTGCCTTACAAGATTTAAGCGTGACGAATACGTGGGAAGCGGCAGCACGAGACCAATTACGTGCAGGCTTACTGCATGATATGGCCACATTAACTCAATATGTCGTTCAACAATGGCGCGACTCTCAGCAAGAGCAAAAAGCGTGGTTGGGTGAGTGGTTACAACAGCAACAGCAAGTATTTAGTGATTGGCGGCAATTTCGCTGTCGTTTAAGTCCAAGCGATTTAACCAGTTACGCACCTTATGTGGTATTAACCTCGCAGCTTAATAAACTGCTACAGCAGTTAATGGTCTAAGTTTTGGGCTGGAGTTTTTCTGTTTATGTTTATGTTGATGTCAGGAAAACTCTTAAAGCCCTAGTTATCTATGTAAGTAGTTGTGTTTATAAGAGAAAAAGATGGTCGTAACCGCAGGTGTCAACAGATAAACGTCACCGAGAGAATTTATGCCTTCTGGCAAAAAGCCATTTATAAGGGGCATAATGCCTAATATTATGGGTAGAGTCTTCGATAGTCCGCACGTATTATCGCACAATATGAACCTTGCCTTTTATTGAACATGAAAAACACCTTTATTGAAAAAATTTCTCGTATCCATTTGGCGGAAAACATCTTAGTTGGACGCATAATGTACGGCTGGACACAAGAACGCTTAGGCTTGGAGTGTGGACTAAAAAGAACGTATATCGGTGCTTTAGAGCGACAAGAAATTAATCCTGGCATAGATAATCTGGACAAACTGGCACACGCCTTCGGTGTCGCTACTCATGTGCTACTGCTCAATCCAACCGATGCTTATATGCTGTTACGCAATGCGCTTGAATATAATATTATGAGAAACTAATGCTAGGTTGGTAAATCTCCTCAATTATGTTGATGTATGAAATACGTCAACTATTCTTATTAAACGGTTAGCAAAAATCGAATCAATTCAAAAAAGTGTATACTACAACTGGTTTGAAATGAGTTGCATCTACATATAGCACGCCCTGTCTTTTCATATTATAGATTCTTCAATTTTAAAAAATAATTCAGGACGAGTTAGGAGTATTTAACAATGCCATTGCATGGCTATTATCAAAATGAATTAATGCGTATGGATAAAGCATCACAACGACTACGTGAAGTCATGGATGGCTTGAGTCCTGCATTTTTTATAGGCACATTGACCTTAGATGCTACAGTGACGTACGCCAACAAAACAGCGTTAGAGCTCATTGGTTTAGAATTAAAAGATGTGTTAGGTAAACGCTTTGAAGATACACCTTGGTGGTCTTATTCTGAATTGTATCGTCAACAATTACGCGAAGCCATTGTACGTGCCAATCTAGGAGAGTCTTCCCGTTTTGATGTAAAGTTTCAGCATGCGGATGGCCATGTATTGATCGTGGATTTTTCGTTAAACCCTGTTTTTGATGTTAAAAAGAAAGTGACTTATCTTGTTCCTTCCGCCCACGATGTTACTGAGCGTAGAGCTGCTGAGCGTGCCTTAACCATGCTGCGTGTCTGTAACCAATCCTTAATTCGTGCGCAGAATGAACGTACTTTACTACAAGATATTTGTCGCTTAGTTGTCGATATTGGTGGTTACCGTATGGTTTGGGTGGGTTATGCCCAGCAGGATGATGCTAGAAGTATTAAGCCGATAGCGCATGCGGGCGATGAGCAGGGCTATTTGTTAGAAACACTGATTACTTGGGCGGAGAACGACCCTAAAGGACAAGGTCCTGGTGGACAGTGTATCCGCAGCGGTCAATCTATTGTTTCTGACGTGGGTAAAGATGACTTCATCTATTGGCGCGAGTTGGCGTATCGCCATGGTTTTCGAGGGGTCATTAGTTTGCCCTTGCGGGATGAAAGCGTTACTTTCGGTATACTGGGTTTGTATTCGGCTAATTCTTTAAAAGTGACTAGCGATGAAATTCAGCTATTACAGGAGTTAGCCGATAATTTGGCCTTCGGTATTATTAATCTGCGTAAACAGCAAGAGCGTCAACAAGTATTGTCTGCCGTTTATAAAATAGCGGATGGCGTGTCATTAAGTACGGGTTCGGCATTTTTTGAAAAATTGGTGTTGAGCCTGACCGAAGCAGTAGGCGCACAGATAGGCGTAATTATGCGTTTAACATCGAACGAACCACCAACCGCAAGAACGTTGATGGCGGTGGTTGATGGCAAAGTCATTGAAAACTTTGATGTGATATTGGCAGGAACGCCTTGTGCCAATATTGATGAGCAGAGGGTTGAATGTATTGTGCCAACAAATGCCGCCAAGTTATATCCTCAAGCTAATATGTTAACTAAATTGGGTGCAGAGGCGTATGTTGGCCGACAAATTATCAACTCGTTTAATGAGCCCATTGGTACGTTATTTGTCCTGTTTCGCCAACCGATAGAAAATACTAAATTTGTGTCGTCTATTCTAAAGATTTTTACCGCAAGGGTGGCGGCAGAAATCTTTAGAATAGACGACACAAATTTAGTATTTTCTATCGGTTGGCGAAACAGGACAAATAACGTACCAATGGGCTCATTAA
>JBKJUH010000221.1:0-3487 GCA_046590075.1 Agitococcus sp. | reverse complement strand
GCCGACGCGCCAGTGTGCGTTTGCTCATAAATAAAGCCGCTGCCGCATCTTCTTCACTCAATGTGCCTAATGGCTGCGAGAGCATCATTTTTTCTACTTGGTAGCTGCTACTGGATTTATTTGATTTTAATTGCGCGAGCATGGACTCACATTGCTGCATGGCCAACAGATAACCGTCATGGTTGGCGGAGACATTGGCAATTTGGCACACGTCCATAGGTATTTTAATGCTAAAGTGTGGCGCAGAAAACGCATAACTGCCCACGATATAACGTGAATAAACAGCACTATAACTGGGTTTTTCATGAATAAAGCTAATGCTCGACTCAGTTAAGGGTCGGCCAATAATAAACTCCGCACATTCAAAAAGTATAACAACAGACGTTTCTGATAAAGCACGATGGACTTCTGGACTCAGGGCAATATCAAAATTAATTAAACACTCAACCCATGTTGGACTGATTTTCAGCGTTAAACGGGCAAAACTAATGCGTGTGGGGACAAAGCTTTGAAAGGCTTGTAAGGCCATTAGCAAATTAGGGCTACTATTGGCTAAAAAGCCCATTGCGCCATGTGTAGCAGGCGTAAGACGGCGGCCTAAACGTAAGCCAAAATCTTCATGTGTGGATAATTGCAGGCCATTTTGTAGTATCTGAACTTGCTGTCTGGCCGTGAGCAGGGTGTCATCCTGCATAAACTGTTCAGTGTTTAACTGCGTAAATTTTAATAATTTTGGTAACTCGCGCAGTTGCAACGCTAATTCTCGACCAATAATACGTGAATAGTTTGATGGAATGTTGGCGACATCCTCATCAATCAGCGCATGTCCTATCACATTAAAATTATTCACTTTCATTCCTCTGTGCTATATCAAAATGTACTTCAATGTTGAAAATTTTCACTAATCAGCAAAGTGTCTTTTAAAGACCCCTTGTTGTCAATAAATGACCTATTATAAAAGGCAGCATCATCCTATGCTTAAATGAATATACCTATGCTGATAATTCCCTAAATTATCAATATGTTCAATTCACTGCTGGAGATAGATTGATGGGTAACATTACTTTTGTAGAACATGATGGCAAGCAACATCAGGTAGAGCTTGAAGTGGGTAAGTCACTGATGCAGATAGCTATGGATAACGGTGTGCCAGGTATAGATGCGGATTGCGGCGGAGCGTGTGCGTGTGGCACTTGTCATGTCATGGTTGATAGCCAATGGATAAACGCGGTGGCTAAAGC
Source organism: Agitococcus sp. (assembly GCA_046590075.1). GTDB lineage: Bacteria > Pseudomonadota > Gammaproteobacteria > Pseudomonadales > Moraxellaceae > Agitococcus. Next base: position 2,246 of record JBKJUH010000221.1, on the reverse strand, counting down.
CAATGAAGATGAACTACAAATGCTAGAAATGACCCCTGAAAAAACACCTACTTCGCGCTTGTCTTGTCAAATTAAAGCCGTGGAGTCAATGGATGGTATGGTTATACATTTGCCTGAGTTTCAAATGTAGTCAAAAAAAGTGTAACTATAACAAGTGCTTACTTTGTCTAAGTAATAGCAAAAACGTCTACATGATTCGGTGAACATTATGAGCCTGTTAACATCTGCCTTTCAAAAAGCTTCGTCAGTGATTGATGAGATTCATGAAAAAGTGCCTGCTCTTGAAAAAGCATCATTAATACTCATCAATAAAGCGTCAGCAACCATTCCCATGCACTTGCAAATTAAAGGGATGCAGCTGTTTCAAAAAGCCAAACAACGCATTATCAACAAGCCGCCATTTCCTGCTTTTATTGAAAGACCATTACCCGATGTAGCGACACTCAGCATGGAAGATATTGACGTTAGTAATCCCTTTTTATACAAACAAAATCGTTGGCAGTCCTACTTTAAACGCTTGCGTGATGAATGCCCTGTGCATTATCAAAAAAACAGTCCTTTTGGGGCGTTTTGGTCGATAACACGTTATGAAGATATTGTATTTGTCGATAAACACCATGAGCTGTTTTCGGCAGAGCCAGCGATTATCTTAGGTAATACACCTGATGGGCTTGAGGTGGAAATGTTTATTGCTATGGATCCGCCCAAACATGATTTGCAAAGACAGGCCGTACAAGGTGTGGTTGCACCAAAAAACTTAAAGGAAATGGAAGGCTTGATTCGTAGTCGTGTGGAAGATGTTTTGGATAATCTACCGCTTGATACACCGTTTGATTGGGTGCAAAACGTCTCGATTGAATTAACCGCTAGAATGCTGGCGACATTATTAGATTTTCCCTACGAAAAACGCCACAAACTCGTCTATTGGTCAGACTTGGCGGCGGGTAATATCGAAACGACAGGTGGGTTGTCAGACACAGACGAAACTTTTAGCGGTGTGGCCGATATGGCCAAGCACTTCTCGCAGCTTTGGCGCGACAAAGCTGCGAAAAAAGCCGCTGGTGCCGACATGGGTTTTGACTTGATTAGTATGCTCCTTGCCAATAAAGACACGGAGGATTTAATCACGCGGCCAATGGAGTTTATTGGCAACCTCGCGTTGTTAATTGTTGGTGGAAACGACACAACGCGCAATTCGATGTCTGGCGGCGTTTATGCCTTGAATTTGTTTCCCAATGAATTTATTAAGCTCAAAAACAATCCTAGTTTAATCCCCAATATGGTGTCGGAAATTATTCGTTGGCAAACACCGTTGGCTTATATGCGCCGCATCGCCAAAGTGGATGTTGAACTCAATGGCCAAACCATCAAAAAAGGTGACAAAGTGGTGATGTGGTATGTCTCGGGCAATCGTGACGAACGTGCCATTGAGCAACCAGACGACTTTATTATTGACCGCAAAGGGGCGCGTAACCATTTATCCTTTGGTTTTGGTGTGCATCGGTGTATGGGAAATCGTTTGGCAGAGTTACAGTTACGCATACTGTGGGAAGAATTGTTAAGCCGTTTTGACACTATTGAAGTCCTTAGCGAGCCTGAAATTGTTCAGTCTAATTTTGTCAGGGGTTATGGCAAGATGATGGTAAAACTCACGGCTAAAACGACAGGCTAATTATCCATGATAAACAAAATAGCCATTATTATTGGGGCGAGTCATGCGGCTGCTCAGTTAGTAACCAGTTTGCGTCAAGAAGGTTGGGAGGGTGAAATTGTCGTCATCGGTGATGAGCCGTATCTGCCCTATCAACGTCCTCCGTTGTCAAAAACCTTTTTGTCGGGCGATAAAACCCTTGCTGAACTTTATATTCGGCCTGCTGAATTTTATGAAAAAAATAATATTCAGTTTAGACAAGGTCGAGTGATTGCTATCAACCGCACGCAACAAAAACTAACGCTTGGCGATGGCACAGAACTAGCCTACGACAAACTGGCTTTGTGTATGGGCGCGAGAGTCAGAAAAGCGGGATTGGTGGGTGAAGAACTGGCAGGCGTGCATTACCTGCGAAACATTGCTGATGTGTTGGCGATTCAACCGTATGTTGCCGCCAACAAACGGGCGGTGATTATTGGTGGCGGTTATATTGGCTTGGAAACGGCGGCGGCATTGAGAAAGCAAGGCATGGATGTGGTGGTGCTAGAAATGGCAGATAGAATTCTCCAACGGGTGACTGCACCCGAGCTTTCTG
>JBKJUH010000118.1:0-3953 GCA_046590075.1 Agitococcus sp. | reverse complement strand
CTTTTTAGATAGGAAAAAACCTTCTCCCACAAGGAGAAGGTTAAAACAAGAGAGCGACTTAGTTATAAATAAACGACCTCGACACGACGATTTTTAGCCCATGCTTCTTCGGTGTGGCTAGTAGCAATGGGTTTGGTTTCACCAAAACTAATGACATCAATACGATTAGCATTAATGCCGTTGCTAACTAAAAAAGCTTGAACGGAATTAGCACGTTTTTCACCTAAAGCAAGATTATAGTTAACTGTGCCACGTTCATCGGTATGTCCTTTGAGTACCACCTTAATACTAGGGTTTTTTTGCAAAAAGCTTAAATGCTGTTGCAGAGTTTGCAAGTCATCTGCGGATAATTCATCAGAATCAAAAGGAAAGTTAATAAGAGCTTGGTCAGGTTGTCCTAACGCGCTGTATTTCTTGGCGACATGGTTACTTTTGTTTGTCGAAGCAGTTTGTACGGCCGATTTCTTCTTACTCACTTTTCCTGTGGTGTTGCTACTGTCAAGGCTAAAGTCCGTATTTGGCGTTGTATCTAAGGTCGTGATGTTATAGTTTGACGTACTACTGTCGGTAGTATCAGTCGTTGAAGAAGTATTGACTGTGCTGTTATCCTCAGGAGTGACAACCTCACTCTGCTTTTTTGCCATAGAGCTGCAACCTGAGAGAGAAATAGCAGTAAGCAAAAGGGATAGTCCACAAACTCGATAAAATGTCATAACTAGAAGGCCTCTAAAAGTAAAAGGATTAGCTAGACTTAAATCGGACAGAAAGACCCAGCACAATCGATAGCCATAATCTTGTTATTTCTCATGTCACTCAAGTAAATGAACCGTAAAATTTTTTTCAAGTGCTCTGTTGTTGGTTTTGCTTTGTTAAGCTTTATAAAAATCTTCTTAAGTTAGTCGTATTTATGACTCGTGTTAAAAGTTACTTGATTGTTGTACCCATTTTATTGGGTGCAGCGGCGTTTGCTTGGATGGTGCAACCGTATTTTGATGCTACAAATATTGTTATGGTCTATATGTTGGCCGTGGTGATAGCTGCATTTTTTTTGAATCTTGGCGCGGCAATTATTACCTGTTTGTTAAGTGTTGTGTTGTTCGATTTTTTTAATCTTCCCCCGTATATGGAGTTTAGTCGCTCACCAAGTGATTATCTCTTTACCTTGCTGGTGATGCTGGTAACCGCAGCAACAATTAGTACATTGGCGGCGCGTTTACGGCAGCAAGCTATAGAGTCAGAGGAAAAAGAAGCACGGACATCGGCATTATATGAGTTGTCTGGTGAGTTGGTAGAGCAGCAGTCAAACAATGAAATAATTAATATAACAGTTAGGCATGTAAAGCAAACCTTTCGTGCAGATGTCAGTATATTGTACCCTGATAAAAACACCCAAGTGACTGACTGGCCATTTCAGTCTGACATGAAGCAGACGGATTTTTCTAATAAAATATTACGGCACGAAACAGAAAAACAAATTGTTTTGTGCTTAGCTATTCATATTAGTCAGCATCTTTATGCGTTGATGTTAATTACAACGGCTAAAAATTGCTTATCAATGCCAGACCAAATTACCCATTTACAAGCCATGTTACGGCAAGCGTCGTTAGCCATGGAGCGTAATAATTTACGCCAACAAATTCAGTCATCAGAGTTGCGAATTCAAAATGAATTGTTGAGAAATAATATTTTAAACGCCATCTCCCATGATTTACGAACACCCTTAGCGTCGATTATCGGTGCTTCCTCCAGTTTATTAAGTGAGGGCGATAGCTTTTCAGAGTCATCAAGAATGCAATTGCGCACAGTGATTCATCAAGAGGCTTTGCAAATGCAAGGTATGGTAGAAAATTTATTGGATATGGCTAAATTGCAAAGTGGTGTTCGTCTGTCACAGGAATGGCAGGCGATTGAGGAGATTGTTGGTAGTGCCATGGTGATATTACGGCGACGCATTAAACAACATGAGTTAGCAGTCAATGTGCCCGATGACTTACCGTTATTGCGTTGTGATAGTGTGTTAATGGAGCGAGTGATTGTGAATTTAGTAGAAAATGCCGCAAAATATTCACCCGAACGTAGTGCTATTTTAGTATCCGCTGTTTTGGCTGATAATATGATTCAGTTAAGTGTTATCGATCAAGGAAGTGGAATTCCAGAGGCCTTAAAAGAGCGAATTTTTGAACCGTTTTATCAGATGAGTCCAACAGCGGCGGGTTTTGGTTTGGGATTAACCCTTTGTCGTGCCATTGTTGAAGTACATGGTGGAAAAATTAGTATTAATTCTTTGCCCAATAATAATGGTACGACCATTACCGTTAGCTTACCCATTTCTGAACATGCGCCCATTATAGAACAAGAGTCCGTGCTTTTTGATGAGGTCATACATGACATTCGCTGCTAATAAGCAAGTTTTATTGGTTGAAGACGATGATCATTTGCGGATTATGCTATTGACGGCGTTGACCGAGTACGGCTACACAGTGACGGCAGCAAAAAACGCATCAGAGGCCTTCCAAATTGCCCGAGAGTCAAAACTGGATGTTATTTTGTTGGATTTAGGTCTGCCCGATTTTGACGGTGATCAGTTAATTCCTATGTTGAAAAACATCTCCGATGCGCCAATTATTATTATTTCTGCGCGCGATAAAGAGCAACAAAAAATCTTGGCATTAGACGCAGGTGCCGATGACTATTTAACTAAGCCCTTTGGGCTGGGTGAGTTACTCGCACGTATGCGTTCGGCATTAAGGCGTTCGTTACAAACAGCACAACCAGTACATTCTGGGCGTTATCTGTGTCGTGACTTAGAAATTGATACCGAAAAACATCAAGTCATGTTAGCGGGGCACATAGTCCATGTCACGCCAGTTGAGTTTCGTTTGTTAGCCGTTTTGGTTCGTCACTCAGGTAAAGTGATGACTCATCGACAGTTGTTGCGTGAGGTATGGGGGCCACACCATGAAGAAGATGGCCATTATTTGCGAATTTATATGCGTCAATTACGGCGTAAGCTAGAAAAAAACTCAGCAGAGCCGCAGTATTTATTGACCGAGCCAGGTGTGGGTTATCGTTTGCAATTTGAGTAAGCCTTATGGCTATCCCAGTACCGCGCCCGTGCTATCTTCCACCCGAATGGTTATAGGAATGCCCGTTTGTACACTTTGAGACACCGTACAAAAATCTTCAAACTGCGCCAAAATACGGTCTAAGTTTTCAAATTGTTGTGCTTCTTTTCCTAAGTTTAGCGTGGCATGGATGTGGGTGACACGCATACGTTTGTTGTCGTTACGGTCAATGGTGCAGCTAATTGTGGTTTTCATGGCATCGGCATTTTGTTTGAATTTGCGTAAGGCAAATAACAAACTGGCCGATAAACAATTAGCAACCGCAGCCAATAAGAAGTGCTCAGGAGTCGGGCCTGCGTTCTCGCCTAAGGGTGGCGGTAAGTCAGCCATTATAGGGGCAAACATTTCACCAAAATCCACTTCAAATTTATAGTCGGTGGTTTGGGTGATGGTCATAACGATTTGTTCGGACATGATGGCTTGCCTTGTGCTAATTTCGGTGTAATACCGACGATGAATGGCATCACTGTAGGGCAAATAATTATTTGCCCTATGCGTTCAACAATAAGGGCAAGCATAAGGCTTGCCCCTACTTCTCAATGTGCCGTTGTTGGGGCTGGAGCAGGTGCATCAACTTGATTAGCCTTACCCACTAAATCAAAGGTGGCGACATTGAGCCATGACCGTTTTTCATTTTGTGTGCCCAAGTCTACTTTCACTCGACCTTTATCATCAATCATATTCGGATAGTTGCTTTTTAAGGTGGCTAGACTGGTTTCAGCTAAATCATTCATGCCTAGTTTTTGGTAACAATAGACGGCAATGGCTAAGGCTTCGGAAGCTTGTGGGGTTTCGGGATAGTTTTCGACCACCCAACGCGCCCGATTT